>CAMDFE010000114.1 GCA_945897395.1 Chryseobacterium gleum
AATATATCCTGCTGCTACAGTAAGCAAAACCAACAAGGCCGTTAGCAAAATATACGTCCATTTAACAAGTGGAGTGAGGACAATGCGGCCGGCGGTTTCGATGTGCTGATAAACATTCAACGAAGCGCGCAAGTAGTAGAAGGCTCCGATGGCAGAAGTAATGATCATGACAACCACCAATGCGAAATACTTCGCTTCGATTAGTTGTGCAATGACGAAATACTTTGCAATGAATCCGCTAAACGGAGGAATACCTGCCATTGAAAGCAATGCTGCTGTGAATGCGAATGCCAATACACCGTTTCTTCTGTATAGGCCTTTCAACGGATTTCCTTCCAAGGTTTGTGTTTCCTTAATTACACCGAAGGCAATGATTCCGGCAATGCTATACGTGAGCAAATAGAACAACAAACTCAATAACGATGCATTTCCAATAATGGTTGAAAGAAGGAATCCAGCGTGAGAGATACTCGAGTAAGCCAACATGCGCTTCACGTCGGTTTGCCACAATGCTGCCGTGTTTGAAGCAATAAGCGTTACCGCAGCGATAACTCCAATGGTGTAACCATTGGCTTCAACATAAAATTGAAATGGACCTGTGAAGAGTTTGAACAACGCTACCATAGCAGCTGCCTTCACGATTGTTGACATGAATGCGGTGATCCATGTTGGTGCACCTTGATAAACGTCTGGAGTCCAGATGTGGAAAGGTGCTGCAGAAATTTTGAAAAGGAATCCAACCAAGATCATGGTAATTCCAACATTCATAATGATCGATGCGTCTTTTCCGTCTTGAATGAAATTCGAGATAACCGCTAAATCGAAACTTCCAGTTGCGCCGTACACCAAGGTAATTCCGAACAACAAAATAGCAGAAGCCACAGATCCCAAAATGAAATACTTGAATCCACTTTCGTTCGAAGCCAAATCGTGTTTCTTACTTGCTGCTAAAACATAAACAGGAATACTAAGGATTTCAACGCCTAAGAATAACATAGCCATGTTTCCGAAAGAAGCCAAGAGTCCAGCACCGCAAAAACTGAATACAACCAAGGCGTACAAATCT
Organism: Chryseobacterium gleum; assembly: GCA_945897395.1. Taxonomy (GTDB): domain Bacteria; phylum Bacteroidota; class Bacteroidia; order Flavobacteriales_D; family Sanyastnellaceae; genus CAIZGX01. The sequence continues at coordinate 1,067 of CAMDFE010000114.1, forward strand.
GTTTTTCCTTCGTGCTGTTTGAAGTAAGACGAAGAAAGAATGAACCAGAAGAACAAGACTACAGCGAACACGCCCAATGCGAGATTCGCACCGTTCTCATACACCAACATGGTTTGACCGAATGGCGTCTCTACAGTGCCCCAATCGGCAGCAATAAAGCAAACCAACGTTGCCAAGGCAAGAAGTATAAATGGGAGAACGTATTTCTTCAGGTTTAGAATGTCTAAAACCAAAATTCCAATTCCCAATAATGCGGTTAGTAATAACTCTTTCATAAAATTAAATTCCAGTAAGTTGAAGGCCTTTGTGAACAACGTCGAGTAACATACCCGGATAGACACCAATAGCAATTGTAATAATGACAAGAATGGTTAACACCATTTTCTCTGAAGCTGTCATTTCAGCAAACGCCAATTCTGCATTATGCTTACCCAACATCGTGCTTTGAAATGCACGAAGCATATACACTGCTCCGAAAACAACGGTAAGTCCTGCCAATAGGGCCATTACAATGTTGTGACTTCCCACGCTTTGAAGCAACAAGAACTCACCAACAAATCCGCTTGTTAACGGAAGTGCTACAGAGGCCATAACAATAACGAAGAACAAAAAGGCGAATGCCGGATGCTTTTCACGAAGTCCACCCAACTTGTTGAATTGGTCATGTCCAACACGCGATTCAATCATATCTGCAATGAAGAACAATCCAACTGCAATGGCTCCGTGAGAAACCATTTCAATCAATGCACCTTCATAAGCAGTATTTCCATTTGCTAAAATTCCAAGCGCAATCATGCCCACGTGAGCAATAGAAGAATAGGCGATAAGCAATTTGAAACTGGTCTGATTCAACGCAACGAATGAAGCGTAGATGATGCTAATCACGCACAACCACATGGCCCAGTCTGCATTCTCTGCTCCGGCAGGAACCATAGGCATGGTAATGCGAAGCAATCCGTAAGTGGCCATCTTCAACATAACTGCTGCAAGCAAAATGGTACCTGCGGTAGGCGCTGCCTTGTAGGTGTTCGGCTGCCAAGTATGGAAAGGGAAGATTGGAATTTTTACTGCGAAGGCAATGAAGAATCCTGCGAATACCCAAGTTTGTTCGTGTTGAGAAAGTTTCGATCCGGCTGCAATCATGTCCGAGATTAAGAAGCTGTCTGCAAACTGACGAACGTATAACAACGAGAACAACATGAACAATGATGCGAACAACGTGTAAACGAAGAACTTCAACACGATAGCGTTTTTATTTTCTGCTGCACTCCATCGAAGTATAATGAAGTAAATCGGAACCAAAGCTGCTTCGTAACAGATGTAGAACAAGAATGAATCATTCGCTAAAAACGCTCCCATCATGGCTGAAGACATGAAGAGAATTAATGATAGTAATGTCGAAGCATTGCGCATTTCATGTTTGCTAGCGACATGAACAATGAACGGAAGCAAACATGCATTCAACATAACCAACAAGATGCTTGTGGCATTCAACGAAAGCGCGAAGTGAGCGCCCATTGGTGCAATAACGCCTCCATCGAATTCAAGCATTTCTGTCTTTCCGTATGACATAGCTACCGCTGCGCCAATGGCAATTGCTGCATTCAAAATAGAACCTACCCAAGCTAATTTCTTCGATAAATCAGATGATAGGAACATCATCAGTCCGAAGAAGGCGGGTATACAAAGTAGTGCGAGAGTTAACATAGGTGCTTATGCTTTAAAAATCAAAATCAATAAAATAATCAATCCAATCATGAAGGTGAGCAAATAGCCCGCAATGTGTCCGCCGTGCAATCTTCTTGCAAGCGATCCAACACCTTCAGCGGCAGTTCCGGCAGCGTTCACAATGCCATCGATAATCTTCCATTCAACAACAGTAGAAAATGCATGTCCGATTGCGTTAGCTGGTTTCTTAAACATAGCTTCATACAACTCATCGAATCCGTATTTCTTATTCAGAAGTTTGTGAATAGGAGAAGTGATTTCGTTGTCTTCTAAAACTGGAGTGGCTTTCGCAATGTAGATGTTGTGTGCTACGAAAATCATAACCGCTGCAATTCCCATTGTAGCTAACGCCAAGATAATTTCAACCGTAACCGACATGTCTCCAACTGCTACGAGAACAGGTCCTTCAAGGAAATGATCCAATGCATGTGGGAAATGAATTGCGTGTCCCAAGGCGTGCGGGAATCCAATGAATCCGCCAACTATTGAGAGTACAGCTAATACCCAAAGAGGAATGGTCATGGAAGCTGGAGACTCATGCAAGTGATGCTCTTGGTCGTGTGTACCTCTGAACTCTCCGTGGAAGGTTAAGTAATACATGCGGAACATGTAGAACGCAGTGCATGCTGAAGCGATCACCAACAAGATGAACACAGGCATGTTATGCTCCATGGCATGTGCAAGAATTTGATCTTTCGAGAAGAAACCTGCGAATGGGAAAATACCTGCGATAGCGAGTGTTCCGATTAAGAAAGTCTTTTGTGTTGTTGGCATGTATTTCTTCAATCCACCCATTCTGCGAATGTCTTGTTCTCCCCCCATTCCGTGAATAACAGAGCCTGAACCTAAGAACAACAATGCTTTGAAGAAGGCGTGTGTAATTACGTGGAATACCGCAATGCTGTGCGCTCCCATTCCCAGCGCTACGAACATGAATCCCAATTGAGAAACAGTAGAGTAGGCCAATACTTTTTTAATGTCGTTTTGAGTAAGCGCAATGGTTGCTCCCATTAATGCAGTGATGAGTCCAACGTACATAACTAGGTTAGACGCGGTTTGACTCATTTCGAACAAGTCTCCGTTACGCGCAACAAGGTAGATACCTGCAGTAACCATGGTTGCTGCGTGGATCAATGCAGATACTGGAGTAGGACCGGCCATTGCATCGGGTAACCATGTGTGTAATGGGAACTGTGCACTTTTCCCCATTGCTCCAATAAACAAGAAGATGGCGATGGTAGTTAACATTGAAGGAGACAAGGAAGCAATTTTTCCGTGGTTGAATAATTCAACATAGTTCAATGTTCCGGTGTTGCTGAAGATTAAAATCATAGCGACAATTAGTCCAAGGTCACCCACACGGTTCATAATGAAAGCTTTCTTAGCAGCTTCGTTGTTCGCGTGTTCTTTGTACCAGAATCCGATGAGCATGAACGAGCAAACACCCACGCCTTCCCATCCAACGAACAAGGTTACTAAGCTATCGCCAAGAACTAGAATCAACATGAAGAAAATGAACAGGTTCAAGTACGCGAAGAAGCGATTGAATCCTTCGTCGTGACTCATATACCCAGAAGAGTAAATATGAATAAGGAAACCAACTCCGGTAATGAATAGGAGGTAGGTGGAAGAAAGTGAATCGACTAAGAATGCGAAGTCAATGTGAAGACTTCCAGCGTGAATCCATTCAAACACTTTCACGGTAACCGCGTGGTGTGAATGAAGCTGGCTGTTGAAGACAATTAACGATACAACGAACGAAGCGAAGATGGCTCCAGAACCAATGATGGTAGTGAGTTGCTTCGAAGTGTTTTTCCCGAAGAAGACTTGATAAAGGAATCCAACAAGTGGGAAAAGAGGTACGAGAGTAATTAATTTTTCCATGGCTTATCCCTTCAAGTTGTTTAAAGCGTCGGTGTCTGTCGTGCGCAAGTTGCGGTAAAGCATCATTAAGATGGCCAATCCAACAGCTACTTCCGCAGCGGCAACCACCATAATGAAAAATACGAATACTTGTCCTGATGTGTCGCCGTGCACTTTCGAAAAAGCTACGAGTGCAATGTTCACTGCATTCAGCATAAGCTCAATGCACATGAACATAAGAATTGCGTTTCTGCGAAGCAGAACACCAAAAACACCTAGAGCAAATAAGGTAGTGCTTAGCCACAAATAATGCTGTATGGTAATGTTCGGAAGGATTTCCATAATTACGATTTTGAAGTTTCTTTTTTAGATAAATAAACTGCGCCTACCATGGCTGCAAGGAATAGTACAGACGCCAATTCGAATGGAAGTAGGTAGTCTTTGTACAATACTTTTCCTAGGTTCTGAACCAATCCAGCATCGTCGGCCATTGGGGCTTTACCCATAACAATGGTAGACTTCGAGATTAACGAAACCAAGATGAGCATGATGCTGCACGATGAAACCACCGCAGCAATCTTCACCCAAGATTTTGTTTTCTCTTCTTGCTCTTCGTTCAGGTTTAGCATCATGATTACGTAGAGGAACAATACCATGATGGCTCCCGCGTAAACAATGATGTGAACCGCTGCAAGGAATTGCGCGTTCATTAAAAAGTAATGTCCTGCAATACTGAAAAACGTTACAATCAAGTAAAGGACACTGTGCACTGGATTCCTGCTAAGAATAACAGCGAGACCGCTGAAAATTGCGAGGAACGACAGAAAGTAAAAAGCAATTTCGGTTAAGCTCATTGTTTTAAACGGTCTTGAAAGGTTTGGTTATGCGCGTGTTTTTTATCTTGTTTGAAAGACAATACATCGGGTGTTTGACGCTTCGTAACATCAACACGTTCTTCGAGGCTTTCCACCAATTTGTCTTTTCCAAACACTTCTTCTCCGCGAGTGAATGAACTTGGAA
>CAMDFE010000115.1 GCA_945897395.1 Chryseobacterium gleum
CAATAAGATCTATTCCTAAATCGTGACTTGGAATACCTAATTCTTCAATAACACTAACAGGAACTTCAGATAACATCCATACTTCATCGTAGAAGCTATATTTCGGAGAAAGTTTGAAATACAGTTTCGTAAGTAATTCAAACGCATCACCCTTTTCTTTTTTGTTCAGGTTTTCCAACATGGAAACAAACCCTTCCCAATTCGCGATATCTCTAAAAAGTTCTTTTGAATTCACAATGCATGATTATGCAATAAAATTAAAGGTTAACGAGAAAGCAGGTCAATAATATTTATCAACTAGAGGTTTAACTTTTCAGTGTGTTCAATAATTGGTTTCCCAGCGGGATTAGTCCACTACGTGGATTGGTCCGCAGAGCGGATACATCCCAACGGGATTCGTCCACTTCGTGGATATGTCCCAACGGGAATATTTTTCCAACAAAAAAGCCTCGCATTGCTGCAAGGCTTCGCTCCCCAGCCTGGACTCGAACCAGGGACCCCATGATTAACAGTCATGTGCTCTAACCAACTGAGCTACTAAGGAATTTAACATTTTTAGTGGAAGTATGCATTCCAACAAAAACAACTCCTCTTTGTCTTCAGTCTTCTGTCGTAACCAGAATAAAGCACCCGTAAGGGATTTCAAGAGAGGTGCAAATTTAACCAACATTTTTAATTCCACAACAACATTCACAAAAAAAATACTTCATTTCATTTTCTGCGATGTACTTTTGATTCTACAAAAATTGTCTATGATTCTAGCGTTTCAACTCATACTTTCCCTTTCCATTCTTATTGTCCTTCACGAACTGGGACACTTCATTCCTGCACGACTTTTCAAAATTCGCGTAGAGAAATTTTACCTCTTCTTCGACCCCTGGTTCAGCTTAGTTAAAACAAAAAAAGGAGACACCGAATACGGTATCGGTTGGCTGCCTCTTGGCGGATACGTGAAGATTGCCGGGATGGTAGATGAAAGCATGGACAAAGATGCCATGGCACTTCCGCCACAAGATTGGGAATTCCGCGCGAAACCAGCTTGGCAACGACTCATCGTTATGATGGGCGGTGTTATCGTAAACATGATCGTTGGTTTTGTTCTGTACGCCATCATATTGGGTTTGTGGGGACGCGATGTTCTTCCCGTTGAAAATGTGAAGTTCGGTGTGCACGTGAACGAAACCATGAAGGCAGCCGGATTCCAAGAAGGAGATAAAATTTTAGCGCTTAACGGCGAACGTCCAGAAAGCTTCAGCGAAGTAAACAAATCACTTCTCGTCGATAATATCTCAACCGTTACCATTGAAAGAGGCGGACAGAAAATGGACATCTCCATTCCTGCAAACATTGGTCAGCAATTGGTAGACGGAGGTGTGAAGTCTGCGCCATTTTCGGTAAGACTTCCGTGTGTTGTCGATAGTGTTGTCGCTGGAAACAAAGCGGCTGAAGCGGGTTTGGTGAAGGGAGATAGCGTCATTGGTTTGGGCGATGTTCATTCCATCTACTTCAACGACATTAAAGCGGAATTGAACAACAAGAAAGGACAAACCGTTCCAATGTGGGTGAAGAGAAACGGACAAGAAGTACAGTTGAATGTTGGAATTAACGACGATGGAACCATTGGTTTCATTCCGAAAGCAGACGTAAAACAATTCGGTGTGGAAACACTTCATTACGGATTCTTCGCTGCTATTCCTGCAGGTGCAAAATGGGCGTGGGAAACATTCACAGACTACGGAAGTCAATTGAAATATTTGTTCTCTTCATCAGGAGCCAAGCAGGTAGGCGGATTCGGATCATTCGCGAAGATGTTTCCAGACCAATGGGATTGGGCAATTTTCTGGGAACGCACAGCTTTCATTTCATTGATCTTAGCCTTCATGAACATGCTTCCTATTCCAGCGTTGGATGGTGGACACGTCATGTTCTTGCTTTGGGAAATGATTACAGGAAGAGCAGTGAGTCAGAAGATACTTGAAAAGGCGCACGTTGTAGGAATGGTGCTTCTTCTAGGACTTATGCTTTGGGGAAATATCCTAGATATTTTCAGAGCTGTAGTTGGAAAGTAAAAAACGTGTTTATATTTGCACTCCTCAAAAGTGAGGAAATGCCTAGATGGCGGAATTGGTAGACGCGCACGACTCAAAATCGTGTGTCCTCGGGCATGTGGGTTCGATTCCCACTCTGGGTACAGAGAAAGGCTTCTTCGGAAGCCTTTTTTTATGAGGTGTATTTTAAGGTGTAATACAAGGTCCTTTGGAAGGTTCTGCGAAAGGTGCTTCGCAAGGACGCTTCGCGTAGCGACCTTCCGCAGGACCTTGTGCAACATCTTTCTCAGAATCCATGAAATTATATCGTAATATTGCAATATACAAATACAATATGGGAACCACGAAAGCAGAGCTCTTCACAAAGAAACAAAACGAAACCGCTTCGTTGTTGAAAGCCATTGCGCATCCTGCACGTATTGCTATTGTTGAGTATCTAATGAATGTAGAGTCTTGTATATGTGGTGACATCGTGAATAAACTGCCTCTTGCGCAACCCACGGTCTCACAGCATCTGAAGGAATTGAAGTCTGCTGGAATCATTCAAGGCTCCATTGAAGGAAATACCATCTGCTACTGCCTGAATGAAAAGATCATTCAAAAATTAAAAGTCTATTTTGAAACAATAGAGAACAAAATTTCGAAACAAAATAAATGCTGCTAAACTTTTTTCTATGCAAGTAAAACTCAAATTCCTCGATCGCTTCCTAACCCTTTGGATATTCCTAGCCATGCTTATTGGCGTGGGATTGGGCTATTTCTTTCCAAGCGTTGCGAATATCACCAACAGCCTTTCTGTTGGAACCACAAATATTCCGCTCGCCATTGGATTAATTCTCATGATGTTTCCGCCGTTGGCAAAGGTGAACTACAGCCTCTTGCCGAAGGCGTTTCAAGATAAAAAAGTCATGACGCTTTCATTACTCTTGAATTGGATTGTGGGTCCCATACTCATGTTCGTTTTAGCCATCCTGTTCCTTCGCGATGAACCGCATTACATGGTTGGATTAATTCTAATCGGACTCGCGCGATGCATTGCCATGGTTATTGTTTGGAACGATTTAGCCGGAGGAAACAGAGAGTACGGAGCTTTGCTCATTGCCTTGAACAGCGTGTTTCAAGTGCTGTCTTATTCTTTCTATGCATGGCTCTTCATTAACGTTCTTCCGAACACGTTGGGGCTCGGAAACTTTAGTGTTTCTGTGCCCATGAGTGAAGTCACACAAAGCGTTTTAATCTATCTGGGAATTCCATTTCTCGCCGGATTTCTAACGCGCTATTTTCTCATTCAATCGAAAGGAGAAGAGTGGTACACCCGCAAATTCATTCCGAAAATTTCACCCATTACACTTTACGCTTTGCTCTTCACCATTGTGTTAATGTTTAGTTTGAAAGGAGATAAAATTTTGGAGTTGCCCTTCGACGTCTTGCGCATTGCGGTTCCACTCGTCATCTATTTTGCTCTTATGTTTTTCGTGAGCTTCTTCGTGAATAAATTAATGGGGGTAGACTACGCGAAGAACGCTGCCATTTCATTCACCGCCACAGGAAATAATTTCGAGTTAGCCATTGCCGTTGCAATCTCCGTTTTCGGAATTCATTCTGCGGAAGCGTTCGTGGGTGTCATAGGTCCACTCGTGGAAGTACCCGTTCTTATTCTATTGGTGAAAGCCAGTTTATTCCTCAAGAAAAAATATTACACACGATGAAAAACATTTTAGTTCTCTGCACAGGAAACAGCTGCAGAAGTCAGATTGCAGAAGGATACTTAAGTCAATACGCTGGAGAAAAAGCGAACATTTACAGCGCAGGAGTTGAAACGCATGGGGTAAATCCGCGTGCCATTTCAATCATGAAAGAAGTGGGAATCGATATTTCAAATCACACATCGAATCACGTCGATGAATACGCGAACATCGAATTCGATTTTATCATTACTGTTTGCGACAACGCCAAAGAACGCTGTCCGTATTTCCCTTCGAAGGCTGAAAGATTTCATTACAACTTTCCCGATCCGGCAAAGGCTTCAGGAACGGAAGAAGAAATTGTGAATGAGTTTAGAAGGGTTCGATTACTCATCGATGAGTATTGCAAAGATTTTGTTTCTTCCAATCTGAATTGATTCAATTATTTTTGATCAAAACTATAATCATGAGTTCCGTTCAAGAATATGTCAATGCATTGCCAGAAGAGAGACAGGCTGTTGTTCAGAAATTGCAATCTCTCATTAAGAAAAATCTACCCAAGGGATTCGAAGAGCAGCTGAGCTATGGAATGATTGGATACGTAGTTCCGCATAAGATTTATCCAGATGGTTATCATTGCGATTCGAAATTGCCGCTTCCATTTTTAGCGCTGGCCTCACAGAAAAATTTCATAGCGCTTTATCACATGGGCGTGTATGCGAAACCAGAATTGTACGATTGGTTTGTTGCGGAATACCCCAAGCATTGCAAGTCGAAATTAGACATGGGAAAGTCTTGCATTCGTTTCAAAAAAATGGAAGATATTCCCTACGATTTAATTGCAGAACTGGTGACGAAAATGACGGTGCAAGATTGGATTTCCTTCTACGAAAAAAATTACAAGAAGTAAATTAGATTCCTTTCACAAAAGGATTCTCTCTTTTCTCTGCGCCAATCGTAGTGGTGTCTCCATGCCCGCAGTAAATAACGGTCTCTTCAGGAAGTGAATACATTTTTGTTCGAATGGAAGTGGCTAGCGTATCGAAATCTCCACCTGGCAAATCGGTGCGACCGATGCTTCTTTCGAACAATACATCTCCGCTGAAAACAACTCCTACTTCGTTGAAATAAAAAGCCACATGTCCAGGACTGTGTCCAGGGACGAAAAGCACATCTGTTTCAAAACCGTGTCGATTCATTTTTCCTTCTTGAAGAAGATATTCAGGCTCGGGTCCTGCGGTGTAGGGAATGCCGTACATGCCTGCGACCATTTCACTTCGCTCAACATTCACCTTGTCCAACCCATGAGCAATGCCCTTCAACCCGAATTCACGAAAGCAAAAATCCAATCCCATAATGTGGTCAATGTGGCAGTGGGTGAGCCAAACATCAACGACTGTTAATTCTTCCGATTTCAACCAAGAAAGAAACTCAGATTCCTCAATACGATTGCTCATACCCGGATCAATGATAACCGCTTGTTTCTCGCTGTTCCAAATGACATGGGTATTCTCTGAAAAGGCGTTGAATTGAAAAGATTGAATATTCATTGCGACGAGGTATTTTATGTTTGCGAAAATACGCGTACTTTGGTAGTATGATTCGCGGAAAGGGACCAACGTTTTATATTCTATTCGTTCTGTTGGTGCTGAACTCAATTGCAGGTCAAGCCCAATTTTACAGAGGTTCCAATGTTTCTTTCGGAAAAAACCGCGTTCAACACAAGCCTTTCGATTGGTCGTTTTTTCCCGGAGAGCATTTTGAAGTTTATTATTATCAAGGCGGACAGCAGATTGCCGAGCGATCTTTGTTGTATTGTGAACAGGAAAAAACACGCCTTCAAAAGTTTTTCAATGTGCAACTCGACGATAAAATTCAAGTTGTTTGTTTCAACAAACAAAGTGAATTTCGTCAAAGTAATTTAGGATTATCAGAC
>CAMDFE010000116.1 GCA_945897395.1 Chryseobacterium gleum
AAAAACAAATATGGCTTACGAAGGCGATGAGTTGTTAGAAAACGTAACCTCGAAAGAGTACGAATTCGGATTTACAACCAACATAGAATCAGACAAGGCTCCGGCTGGATTAAACGAAGATATTATTCGATTAATCTCGACGAAAAAGAATGAGCCACAATGGCTGCTCGACTGGCGTTTAGAGGCATTCGCGATTTTTCAGAAAATGACTGAACCCGAATGGGCGCATGTGAAGTATGAAAAACCAAATCTTCAAGCCATCTCTTTTTACGCAGCTCCAAAGCAAAAAAAGGTGTTGAACAGTTTGGATGAAATGGATCCAGAGCTTCGAAAAACCATGGAAAAGCTTGGTATTTCCATTGAGGAACAAAAAAGATTGAGTGGTGTTGCGGTTGATTTCGTAATGGACTCCGTTTCCGTTGCTACTTCATTCAAAGAAAAATTAGGCGAGCTCGGAATCATCTTTTGCAGCATCAGCGATGCTGTTCAAGAACATCCTGAACTTATAAAGCAATACCTCGGAACAGTCGTTCCGCGCAACGATAACTACTACGCAGCATTGAATTCGGCTGTCTTCACAGACGGTTCTTTCTGCTACATTCCGAAAGGCGTTCGTTGCCCCATGGAGTTAAGCACCTACTTCCGAATTAACGAAGCGGGCACAGGTCAGTTCGAGCGCACGCTACTTATTGCCGACGAAGAAAGCTACGTGAGTTATTTAGAGGGTTGCACCGCTCCCCAACGTGACGAAAATCAACTTCACGCTGCAGTTGTAGAACTTGTAGCCATGCGCGATGCTGAAATAAAATACAGCACCGTTCAAAACTGGTACCCAGGAGATAAAGACGGAAAAGGTGGCATCTTCAACTTCGTTACCAAACGCGGAATGTGCGAAGGAACGAACTCTAAAATTTCTTGGACTCAAGTGGAAACAGGTAGCGCAATCACGTGGAAATATCCAAGTTGTATTTTGAAAGGCGACAACAGCGTGGGTGAATTTTATTCTGTTGCTGTAACGAATCACTTTCAACAAGCAGATACGGGAACGAAGATGATTCACATTGGAAAGAATACCAAGAGCACGATTATTTCAAAAGGTATCTCTTCCGGACACAGTCAGAATTCTTACAGAGGATTGGTGCAAATTGGAAAGAACGCATCGAATGCGCGAAACTTTTCACAGTGCGATTCTCTTCTTATGACCGACACAAGCGGCGCGCACACCTTCCCGTACATTGAGGTAAACAACAGCACAGCGAAAGTTGAGCACGAAGCTACCACTTCAAAAATTGGTGAAGATCAAATCTTCTATTGTTTGCAGCGAGGTCTAGATCAAGAACAAGCAGTTAGCATGATTGTGAATGGTTACGCCAAAGATGTATTGAATAAACTACCCATGGAATTTGCGGTAGAAGCACAAAAATTACTTGCGATTTCTCTTGAGGGAAGCGTAGGATAAAAAAGATAATTATGTTAAAGATTGAAAATTTACACGCACGCATCGAAGAGAAAGAAATCTTAAAAGGACTTTCATTAACCATTGGTGAAGGAGAAGTGCACGCGATTATGGGTCCGAACGGATCTGGAAAAAGTACTCTTGCCTCTGTTCTTGCAGGAAGAGAAGACTACGAGGTAACCGAAGGAACAGTTACATTCAACACAAAAGATTTGTTAGATATGGCTGCTGAAGAGCGCGCAAGAGAAGGACTTTTCTTAGCGTTCCAATATCCGGTAGAAATTCCAGGAGTGAGCAATATGAATTTCCTGAAAGCTGCAGTTGGCGAGATTCGCAAGCACAGAGGACTTGAAGCGTTAACCGCAAAAGAATTCTTGCAATTGGTGAAAGAAAAATCTCAATTGGTTGAACTGGACGGTCAGCTTGCTAACCGCGCAGTGAATGAAGGATTTAGTGGTGGGGAGAAAAAGCGTAATGAAATATTTCAAATGGCTATGCTCAATCCATCGCTTTGCGTTCTTGACGAAACAGATAGCGGATTAGACATTGATGCGTTACGAATTGTGTCTGAAGGTGTGAACACCATGCGCGATGGAAAACGTTCTTTTGTGATTATTACCCACTATCAACGTTTGTTAGATCATATTGTTCCAGACTTCGTACATGTCTTGTACAAAGGAAAAATAGTAAAAAGTGGAACCAAAGAATTGGCGTTAGAGTTGGAAGAAAAAGGTTACGACTGGTTAAAAGAAATGGAAGAAGCAAAATGAGTATTGTAGCGGAACTAAAACCAACTAGCACATTCAGTTTCAAACCGAACAAACATTCGGTTGCTGATTTTCCTTTGCCTACAACTCGGGCAGAATCTTGGAGATACACCCGCATAGGTGCTATTGATTCTGCTTGGAAACAAGCTGAACGCGATGAGAACATGGTGGTGTTGGAAAACGGAATTCGAATTGAAAACGGATTCATTGCACTTCCTACAAGCCAAACCGAAGGTGTTTCCTTCACTGCAGGTAAGAATCTTTCGGTGGAACAACAAGCATTGGTTCTTTCATTATTAGCAAAAGAAAATAGAAGCGATGTGTTCGATGCAATTTCTGAAAACGCATCAAACGATCTTGTTCTGATTGAAATTCAATCAGGAAAAATTATTGAAGAAGCCATCTCCATTGAAATAGAAAACGTTTTGAACGACAGCATGAGCGCACCTTATGTGTTCATTGTTTCAAAAGAAAATTCAATTGCGAAATTCACCATAGACTTTAAAGGAAAGACAGAGCGCTCTTTTCATCTAGTGCAATTATTCGCGCACGTTGAACAGTCGGCGCAACTTGAAATTCATCAACTTCAAAACACTTCGAAAAATGAATGTGTGTTGTTGAGAGAATCTATTTCTCAAGCAGATAAAAGCGTTTTCAAAATCACCACTGTAACGGCTAGCGGAACATGGGTGCGCAACGAATTGAACATTCGAATTGAAGGTCAGCATTGTGAAACTTTCCTAAGCGGAGCCTACTTCCCGAAGCAAGATCAAGTGATCGATAATCATACGTTTGTTGACCATCAGGTTGCGAATTGCTACAGCAATGAGCTGTACAAAGGCGTGTTGTTCGACAACGGAAAAGGGGTATTCAACGGAAAAGTTTATGTGCACATCGATGCGCAGAAAACGAACGCTTATCAGAGCAACGCGAACATTATGATGAGCGATAACGCCAGCATGTTCACGAAGCCTGAGTTGGAAATTTATGCCGACGATGTGAAATGCAGTCACGGATCAACTACCGGTCAATTCAACGAGGAAGCCCTGTTCTACTTGCGTGCAAGAGGACTGAGTGAAGAGTCTGCGAAGCGACTTTTGGTTTCAGCATTTACATCAGACGTGATGAATCGCATCTCCATTCCTAGTTGGAAGGAATACGTTCTTGCGACACTTATTCAAAATGAAATAATAACCGAATAATCATTCGGTTTCAAGATATGGACAACGATACCCTTCAACATAAAATGAAAGAATTGAGAAATCAATTCCCGACGTTGAATCAAACGGTGAATGGACGTCCACTTGTATACTTAGACAACGCCGCAACTACGCAGAAGCCTCAGCGTGTCATTGATTCCATTACGGAGTATTACACGAAGTGGAACGCTAACATTCACAGGGGTGCGCATTATCTGGCGAATGCTTCCACTGAAAAATTCGAGGCTACTCGAACGGCCTTAGCGGAAATGCTTCATGCCAATTTTCGTGAAGAAATCATCTTTACTCAAGGGAGTACAGATAGTGTGAATATGCTTTCAACCATTTTAGAAAATGACGTGGAAGAAGGCGATGAGATCTGGGTAACAGAGATGGAGCATCACGCGAACTTCGTTCCGTGGCAAGTGTTGGCTCAAAAAAAGAAAGCCGTATTTCGATATGTGCCTATGACCGCATCAGGCGAATGGGATCTCGGTTACGCGAAAAAAGAATTGGGAAGCAAAGCGAAAATCGTTGCTTTCAATTATGTTTCGAACGCACTTGGAACTATTAATCCCGTTGATGAATTAGTGGCTCTTGCAAAGAACGCGGGGGCTTATGTAGTTGTAGACGGAGCGCAGGCTGTGTCACACTTCAACATAAATGTTCAAGAATTAGATTTTGATTTTTTCTTGTTATCTGCTCACAAAATGTACGGTCCAACTGGACTTGGTGTTTTGTGGGGAAAGAAAGAATTGTTGGAAAAACTTCCTCCTTATAGATACGGAGGTGAAATGATTAGCAAAGTGTCGGTCAGAGGAACCACCTTCAACGTGTTGCCTTTCAAATATGAATCTGGAACACCGAATATTGAAGCTGTTATTGCATTTAATGAATCCATTTCATTCTGCAATGAAGTTGGAAAAGAAGACATGCATGCGCATGAATGTTTATTGTTGAAGGTGGCAACGGCGCGATTGAAAGAAATAGAAGGAATGATTGTTTACGCAGACCTTCCAAATAAAGTGGGTGTGTTGAGTTTTAACGTTGAAGGGATTCATTCTGCCGACATTGGAACGTTGCTCGATCAGCAAGGAATTGCAGTAAGAACAGGACACCATTGCACTCAACCCCTTTGGGAAAAGCTCGGAACCACTGGGTCTGTGCGAGCATCTTTTGCGTTTTATAATACAATGGAAGAAGTAGAATTATTTATTGAAGCGCTGAAGAAAAGCGTGAATATGTTAAGATAATGATAGAGCAAAAGCAACAAGAAATCATACAGGAATTTGCCCTCTTCGAGGAGTGGATGCACAAGTATGAGCACATCATTGAATTGGGCAAAGAGATGAAGGGCTTGTCTGAAGAAGAAAAGAAAGACGACTTGCTTGTTGCTGGATGTCAATCGAAAGTTTGGCTCCAAGCATCGTTACAAGAAAACGGAACGGTAAAATTAGAAGCCGATAGCGACGCCATTATTACACGCGGATTGGTAGCATTGGTCGTTGGCGTTTTCAACGAAGAAACGCCAGACGACATTTTAAAAGCCAACATTCACTTCATGAATGACATTGGTTTGGTTTCAAACTTAAGTCAGACAAGAAGCAACGGGCTTGCAGCAATGGTGAAACAAATCTTGTTGTATGCCACAGTTTTTCAAGCACAACAAAAAAGCAATTAATTATGGAGAAGGCCGCATTAACAGAAGCAATTATTGCCAAACTAAAAACCATTTTCGATCCGGAAATTCCGGTAGATATCTATGAGTTGGGATTGATCTATGGGATTGATATTTCGGAAGACGCTGCTGTGAAAATTACCATGACCCTCACTTCGCCTTCTTGTCCGGTTGCTGAGACCTTACCTCCGGATGTAGAAGACAAAATCAAATCGGTTGAAGGGGTTGCAGATTGTAAAGTGAATATTACATGGGAGCCAACTTGGGACAAAAGCATGATGAGTCAAGAGGCTCAGCTTGAGCTTGGTTTTTTGTAAGTGATTAATTCTTGCGAAGCGTCTTACCTTCGCCTCATGATCGGTGCAAATTCATTTTACACACAAATTGCTGGAATAGCTCTATTACTCTCCGCTGTTTCGTGCGCTACCGATCAGGAAAAAGCACGCGATTACAACAACAAAATTACAGTTGAATTAGAGACCTGTGGTGTGGCTATTTTTCAGTTGGAAGAACAGCTGGGTCAGCCGCAAAATCT
>CAMDFE010000117.1 GCA_945897395.1 Chryseobacterium gleum
AAATGTTCTGGTAAATAATGGCATTTATTATTTCATAGACACCGTTTTTTATCTGACGGCTGATTTTTAATTAAAACAATGTTGCGGGAACTGTGTCACTTACTTCTCGTCAATGACATTCGCGAAGCATTCGCCAGAAATTTAAGTGGGCGAATTCGACCACTTTAAAATTAGGTTTGTGTATCTGCTCCCAAACGCCCAGCAATTCCTTCGCCATGTTCTTTTAGCCACAAAGTTGAAATGGCCTATTGGCATAAACACTAATTTTTATATGCAAGTTATATGCTGTTTATTCGGAGGAGCTACATTACTCCACAAACGTCGAAGACCCTCGCGCAGCCATGTGCCCTCGTGCGAAGCACATTCGCGAAGCATTCGCCAAAGGGCATTCGTTACAATGTAACATTCGTGGCTATGCCACATTCGTGGCTGCGCCACATTCGTTGTTACGCAACATTCGTGCTTCGCACATTATTTCTGTCTGAAATACAACCTCACAGGAACCCCCGTTAAACGGAAATTCTCGCGGAGTTTGTTCTCGAGGAAGCGCTGGTAAGAAGACACAACGTTCTGAGGAGTGTTGCAGAAAAATGCAATGGCCGGACTCTTCGTTGGAAGCTGAGTAATGTATTTAATCTTCACTTCCTTGCCCTTCACAACCGGAGGCGGATAAGCTTGGATAATTGGCAACATAATGTCGTTCAACTTAGAGGTAGAGAAGTGCTGCAAGCGATTCTCATAAACCTCCAGAGCTGCTTCCAACGCTTTCAAAATACGTTGCTTGGTAATGTTCGATGTGAAGATGATCGGAACGTCGGTAAACGGAGCAATACGCTTCTTAATTTCTTCGGTCATGACTTCAACACTCTTGTGATCCTTCTCTACCATGTCCCACTTATTCACCAGAATAACAATACCTCTGTTCGCTTCAGTAATCTCACCGAAGATGGTTAAGTCTTGCTTGGTAATTCCTTCCACCGCATCGATCAACAACATACAAACGTCTGAATTGCGAATAGATTTAATGGTACGAATAGCACTGAAAAATTCAATATCATCCTCAATCTGCTTGCGCTTGCGCAATCCCGCCGTGTCAATCAACATCAACTCTTTGTTGAAGGCCTTGAAGTGCGTGTGAACCGCGTCGCGCGTGGTTCCTGCAACTTCGGAAACAATGCTACGTCCGTTGCCCAACAAGGTGTTCAACAACGAAGATTTTCCTACGTTTGGTCTTCCCACAATAGCAATCTTCGGTAAGTCGGGCATCTCTGTCTCGTCAATCGCAGGCATTTCTTGAAGCAACTCGTCAAGCAAATCTCCCGATCCATATCCGTTGTTCGCACTAATGCTAAACAACTTTTCGCCGAATCCTAACGCGTAAAATTCAGTGGATAAAATTTCTTTGTCTGATGTGTCTACTTTGTTACAAACCAAGAGAATTGGTTTGTTTGAGCGACGAAGCATGTCTGCAATTTCCTCGTCCCATTCTGTCATTCCTTCCTTTGCATCTACCATAAATAGAACGCGATCTGCTTCAGCAATGGCCAAACGAACCTGGCTATTTATATCTTGTTCGAACGCGTCATCGCTATTCGTAACTACTCCACCGGTATCTACAATAATGAATTCTTTTCCTCCCCATTGACCCGTTCCGTATTTACGATCACGAGTAACACCTGCCGTTGGTTCTACAATAGCATCTGATGTTTCAGTAAGACGATTAAATAACGATGACTTCCCTACATTCGGTCTACCAACAATAACAATAGTATAACTCATGCGGCAAAGATACGCACTTATGAGGCGTTTCGGCCATTACAACGCCTACAATGGCTTGTTGTTCTGCATCCAACAGTAGATTTTCTTAATTTGTGTGTCCGTTAATTTACCCGCATTCTTGGGCATAGCGCTGTAACCCGCATCGTGCTCTACCGAGCCCAAAATGGCATCGTTGTTTGCCGAAGCAGACCCTGAATAAGTGCTTAAGTCTATTCCCGACGAATGGTATTGCGAGATGTGACAACCCGCAGTAGCGCAATTCGCATCGTAAATCGGTTTAATGTCGTAGTTGTATGTTGGAATATTTCCCGTGCAGTCATATCCCTTCTGGTATTTATCGCAACCGAATAAAACAGAAGCCACAACTGAGACAATAACCAACGGAAGAAAAATATTTTTCATGTCGAAGAATTTATACGAATGTAATGATTGAAAGAAGATTTCATTTCAATAAGAAAAAAAAAGAGCTGTCTTGAACAGCTCTTTTCTTCGTAAATGAATAATCAACCTATTCTTTCACGAAAGGAACGCGTTGAATTTGATTACCGTTTTGAAGCGATAAGAAGTAATATCCGTTGCTCAATTCAGCAACATTCAATTGGAAGGTATTGTTAACCGCTCCGTTACCGAAGTTATTTGCGAAAACTTCTTTTCCGTCTATTGAATAGATACGAATGATTGTGTTTTCGCTTGGGTTCAACATTGACGCTTTTACCGAAACACTTCCTGAAGTTGGATTCGGGAACATGTTCACTGAAGTAGCATTTGAAGTTAGCTCATTAATTGAACTCGGATATGTTCCCGTGGTGTTCAACCAGAAACCATTCATTTGTGCGCCACCTGGACCAGATACTCCGTTAGCATCCATGGTGAAGGTTACGCAACTTGTAGCAGTGCAACCATTCATAAAGTTTACCATTACACAAACTGTGTATGTTCCAATTGAATCGTAGAAGTAAGTCGGATAAAACTCATTCGAAGTCATTCCGTTTCCGAAATCCCAAGTCACTGAACTTACAGTAGACAAATCTTCGCTCCAGTATAACATGACAGCATTTTCCAATTGAACCAAGGAATCTGGCATTAATTCAATTGAAGTAGAACAGGCCGTTGTATCAACTGCGCAATCTGCATTTATACCGAAAACTTCAGATTGAAAACTTCCCGAAGACATGTCTGTTGAAATCAATGCCATTCCGTTGGCCGACACACTAATTCCTGAGGCATTACCTCCATCCCATCCGTCGCCGTATGTATCGAACATGTTCAAGGTGTAGCATCCATCTGCAAGACAAACGTAACTCACATTAGTAGTATTCGCCACCGTGGGCTGTGCGCCAACAATTACAACTCCACTCGAATCTGCAATGTTGTAAGAACTTTCATTGGCAAATGTTCCAGGGTTGAAGGAAATCGTTGCTGCTGTTCCAGTTGCACAGCCTGTGAAACATGATCCGTCGTCTACAACCGCCAATGCATTGTAATTCACAGCTGTTGAATCCATGCAACCATATACAAGAACACATGATCCATCGTCTGTCGTCGCTGCTGAGTTGTAATTCGAAGCCAATGGGTTTGTACATCCGAAGATTTCTCCGCATGTTCCGTCGATACTGAAGTTCACCGATTGAGTAACCAGGTTTGCGTCTAAGCCCGTGTGAATCACTTCGCCTTGACCGTTGTTAATCCAGAAGTAACCGTTGTACCAACCCTGGAAACCGGCGTTATTCGACATAACCGCGGTGTAGCATTCGCCTAATTGCAAGCAGATATAGGTATTGTAAATGGCAACATTGCCCAACGAAGGAGAAGACCAAATGGTGTCTCCAGCTGAATTCAATATATTAAGGGTAACTAGATTTCCGGCTGAAAACGTGCAGATATAAAGAGAAGCATTAACGCTTTCTGCTCCGTTGCAATAGGTACAAGAACCATCGTCAACGTTGGCATTCGCATTAAAGTTTGTAGCAAATTGATCTGTGCAGCCTTCATATAAGCAACCGATGTTTACGTTCGCAATTGGGTTGTAGTTAGTGGCCGCAGGGTCCATACATCCCTGCACTGAAAGCGTTCCGCAATCAGCCACTCCCACTCCAAACATGAACTGTCCTTGGTTTCCTGTTGAAAAAGTTCCTGTGTATGAGCTTTCACCCATAACAAAAACGTTTAAAGAACCTCCGTTCCATCCGTCTCCGAATGAATCGAACATATTCACACCATAACCTCCAACTGGCAAACACCATACTCCACCCGGTGTTGAACCTGTTCCGTTTGCAACAACAGTTCCTGTAGTGGTATTCACAACCGTGAAGCTCATTTCATTTGGATAAAATCCGGGTGTCACTGTGTACGAAACTTGCGTGCAAGTGGTATCTACTTGTGCCTTAGCCACGAAACCAGTGGTGAATAGAAGGGCAACTAAAAATAAACGTAAAGTTTGTTTCATAGTAAAAGGTTATTGTCACGAATGTATATTGACTCGCTGATTATCAGACATTCATATCAAGAAAAAAGTTGCTTACTGTTGGAATTGTGGAAAACTGCCTATTCGAAAATGGCGCCACTGCCTATCAATTCCTCACCGATATAGAAAGCGGCAAACTGTCCTTTCGCTACGCCGTATTGGGTGTCATGAAATATTACATACGTGAATTCACTTCCAACCGAAACATTCGCCTTGAAAAGCGGCTGTCGATAACGAATGCGGCAGTCGACTTCCAAAACGCTTCCATTTAAAGGCTTCAAATTTACTTGAATCCAATGGGCTTCTTCGTTTCGTATTGACAATCCTCTTCTAGCCAGCGCAGGATGCGTTTCTCCTTGAGCGGAATAGACAACGTTTTTCTCTACGTCAATAGCTACGACGAACAACGGAATGGCTTGTCCGCCTATTCCCAATCCTCTTCTCTGTCCTACTGTATAATAATGCGCTCCATTGTGCTCTCCAACATCGTCGCACATTTCTGAAGTGACGATTTGTGGTCTTGAAAGAACTTCGGGATTTATAGAAGCGTCATTTACCAATTCATTTAATTGTGGAAGGAAGTCGTCTTTAATACGAAGCACTCTTCCTTTTTTCGGAGCCAATTGTTGTTGAAGGAAAACTGGCAGCTTTACCTTCCCGATGAAGCAAAGTCCTTGCGAGTCATTCTTGTCTGCGTTTGGAAGTTGAAGTTCAGCGGCAATGACGCGCACTTCAGGCTTGGTTAATTCTCCGATTGGAAAAAGGGCTTTGCTCAACTGAGCTTGATTCAGTTGACACAAGAAATAACTTTGGTCCTTGTTTCCGTCTGCCCCTGAAAGCAGATGATATTGAGTAACCCCGTTCTCTATTGTTTCTGACTTGCGCACGTAATGTCCGGTTGCAACGTAATCTGCTTTCAACTGTTCGGCCGCTTTCAAGAATACATCGAATTTTATTTCGCGGTTGCATAGCACATCTGGATTGGGAGTTCTTCCCAATTCATATTCACGAAACATGTATTCCACGATGCGTTCGCGGTATTCAACGCTGAGATCTAAAACGTGAAAAGGAATTCCGAGGTGTTCCGCCACGAGCATGGCATCGTTGGAGTCTGTAATCCACGGACACTCCTTATTAATGACAACGGACTCGTCGTGCCAGTTCCGCATAAAAACAGCAATTACCTCATACCCTTGCTCAATGAGCAAATGCGCGGTAACTGCGGAATCTACCCCGCCCGACAAACCAACCACAACGCGTTTCATTTTGCAAAATTAGTCGAGTCCATTCAAAAACAGTCCATTCGAAGAGAAGAAAGAATTACATTTGAAGAAGCGCGCCCGAGGCAACCCCTAAAATTAATCTCGTCTTAAC
>CAMDFE010000118.1 GCA_945897395.1 Chryseobacterium gleum
AGAAATTCTTCGTCAGATGAATGGCGGTTGTCAATTACCCTTGGGTGCTTTTGCAGTGAAGGAAGGAAACACGTTTGTTTGTCATTTAGCTTTCGCGAAAACAGTGAACGACGAGGTGTCTTATTTCAGCATGAGGAACGAAGAACCTCAGCAAATTATCAATCATCTCTTGGGACTAATTCAATCGACATGATTGATGTATTTATAAGTCGAACCAAGGAAGACGCAGCGGAATTGGTTGCGACACTTTCACTTTCGAATTACACTACTTTTTGTCAATCACTTATTTCAATTGAATACCTT
Organism: Chryseobacterium gleum; assembly: GCA_945897395.1. GTDB lineage: Bacteria > Bacteroidota > Bacteroidia > Flavobacteriales_D > Sanyastnellaceae > CAIZGX01. The sequence continues at coordinate 304 of CAMDFE010000118.1, forward strand.
CCTTTTCAAATTCAAAAAGATTTTGACTGGGTGTTTTTTTCTTCATCGAATGGCGCATGTTCTTTCTTCGAGCAAACAACAAATGTGAATGCTAAATACGCGGCTATTGGTCCAGCCACGGCTTCAGCCGTGCCTTTCGAGTGTGATTTTGTGGGTGAAGGAACGAACACCGAAGAAATCGCACGAATGTTTTTCCACTTGGTGGGAAACGAGCGTGTACTTTTTCCCTCAGCCGCAGACAGTCTAAATTCAACTGCGAATCTTTTCGATTTGGAACAGATTGAAATTATTTCAACCTACAAAAAAACACGTTTGGCTTTAGCACTGCCTGAAGCACGGTTATATCTTTTCTCTTCGCCATCGAACGTCTATGCCGCTCAAGAAAAGAATGATTTAGTTGGAATGAATTGCGTGGCATATGGAACGGCTACAGCGAGTGCATTGAAAGCTGCAGGAGTTCGAAACATACATTTAGTTTCTTCGTGGAGTCAAGAGGAAATAGCAAACGACTTGAAGTCGTTGTTGGTTTAAAGCGAAAGAGAAACACCTCCGAAATAAAGCGCAATAATTATTGCACCTAGCACTATCCGGTAATAACCGAACGGTTTCAATCCGTATTTGGTCAACAATGCCACAAAGGTTTTTATGGCAATCAGTCCCACGATAAACGCAACTATATTTCCAATTGCAAGCAGCTTAATATTTTCTGAGTTGAAGAAGTTAGGTACTTCCTCGTAAGCATCTTTCAACTTGAAAACAGTTGCTCCTAACATGGTAGGTACCGCCAAGAAAAAAGAAAATTCAGCCGCCGCTTTTTTGCTTAGTCCTTGGGTTAATCCGCCAATCACTGTGGCTGCAGAGCGCGATACGCCTGGAATCATGGCTATGCATTGAAAGAGCCCGATAATAAATGCGCTTTTGTAATTGGGCTCGCGCAGCGAACGTTCGCGAATAAGTTTTTCAATGAAAAGAAATATAATACCACCTACCAACAAGGCAATTCCAACGTTTAGCACGTTCTCTAAAAGGGCGTCGATTTTATCTGAAAATAGAAATCCGAAAACAGCTGCTGGAATGAAAGCAACTAACAATTTGTAATAGAATTCAAACGATTGAAAGAATCGCTTCCAGTATAAAACAACAACACTAAGAATGGCTCCAAGTTGAATGCAAACGATAAAAGCTTTAGTGAAATCTGAAGAAGGGACACCCATGATTTTCTGAACGATCATCATGTGTCCAGTACTTGAAATGGGAAGGAATTCGGTTAACCCTTCAACGATAGCAAGCAGTATGGTTTGAAGAATTGTCAATGTTTCTCGACCTCTGAAGATTGATTTTTCTTTCCGCGATACATAATGCCAACACCAATAGCAATGTATCCGAGAAGAACAACGATTGGTGCAAGAGTGATGCGACGTGCGCTAAAAAGCTCTTCAGCGTTGAACGTGTTTGGATCGGCAGAACCACCGCCGCTCATGAGAATATATCCTAAAAGCACAACTACCAATCCACCGATAATGATGTAGGCATTGATTTTCGTGAATGGAAACGATAATTTATTCATAGCAAAATTTGTGAAACGAAAGTAATTCATTCAACGGGCTTATCAAAACAATTTCAGTATTGAGTAACTTTGAACACATGAAAAACCTCCTTCTTTGGCTTACTTTATCTTCATTCTTCGCTTCATGCAATATCTATTCGGTTTACGTGAAGAAGCAAGCGGAAAATTTTGAAGAAGCTGGGATGAAGCGATACGAGAAGACTTTCGATCGCTCAGGAACAATGAGCGGAGAAACGTATATTGAATTCAAGACCATATACATGACTAGCCCAGAGCGGTTTGATTCAAAAAAGAAAACGCTTCTTCTCATTCACGGTTACCAAGGTGGCGCCATTGCGCAATGGAGTCCGAACGTTGAAGAACTTTCAAAACATTTTAACATCATAGCACCCGATTTGAACTGTCACGGAAGAACGTATTTCACTTCAGACTACAGCATTGAAATGCAAGTAGACTTGGTGAACGAAATGCTTCAATTCAACAAGGAAAAATGGTCTATTGAGAATTTAATAGTCATTGGAAGTTCCTACGGAGGACTCGTTGGTGCGCGCTTCGCAGAGAAGCATGCAGAAAAGGTTAGCGCTTATGTAAGTTACGACGGGCTTACCGGATGTTTCAACAAAGCATTTACAGATAGCATTGCTATCACTCTTGGTGCGGAGGATGCCTTGGCGCTTTTAAACCCCACTACCGGAAAAGAGGTTAAGAAGCTTATCTCTTTGGAGAAGCCCGTTCGTATTCCCAGTTTTATTTTGAATCAAGTCGCAGAGCAACATTTCGCGGTTCAGCGCGAGAATAAAATTGCCTTGCTTAACTACTTGAATGAACACGAATCGGAGTTGAATGCGCATCGATTTATTTGGAGTGCGCCGGTTTATATTTTATGGGGAAGGAACGATAAGATTATTCCTTTCAAAACCGCTATTTGTTTAAAGGAATATTATCAGATTCCAGATGATCGTTTTGTGGTGTATGAAAACACGGGTCATGTCATGAACATGCAGAACCCGAAGGACTTCAATAAATGGGTCATAGAGACCTTTTCAAATTAGTATCTTTGCAACAAAATAATCAGTATGTATCGTTCGGCAACCTGTGGTGAATTAAGAATTTCAGATGTTGGAAAATCTGTTGTATTGGCAGGTTGGGTGCAGCGTTCACGCGATTTAGGTGGAATGACTTTCGTTGATTTGCGCGATAGATACGGTCTTACGCAGTTGGCTTTCAACATGGATACCAACGCTGCTTTGTGCGAAGCAGCGCGCAAGTGGGGAAGAGAATTTGTTGTTCAGGTGGAAGGAAAAGTGGTTGAGCGCTATTCGAAAAACGCGAACATGCTTACCGGTGAAATAGAGATTGAAGCAACAGGATGTAAAGTCTTGAATGCCTCGTTAACTCCGCCTTTCACCATTGAAGACGATAGTGACGGAGGAGATGATTTGCGCATGCAATGGCGCTTCTTAGACTTGAGAAGAAATCCATTGAAGCAAAATTTAATGCTTCGTCACAAGCTCGGAATTGAAACGCGTAAGTATTTAGACAGTCTTGAGTTTTTAGAAATAGAAACGCCCTATTTAATTAAGTCAACGCCAGAAGGTGCGCGAGATTTTGTGGTTCCTAGCCGCATGAATCCTGGACAATTTTATGCTCTTCCGCAATCGCCACAGACGTTCAAACAACTCTTGATGGTAAGTGGTTACGACCGTTATTACCAGATTGTGCGTTGTTTCCGCGATGAAGATTTACGCGCCGATCGTCAGCCAGAATTCACTCAGATCGACTGTGAAATGGCGTTTGTAGAGCAAGAAGATATTTTGAATACGTTTGAAGGATTGATTCGTCATTTATTCAAAGCCGTTAAAAACGTTGATATTCCTGAAGTTCCACGCATGCTGTATTCAGAGGCGATGCGCTTGTATGGAAGTGATAAGCCGGATATTCGTTTCGAAATGACGTTCAAGGACCTTACAGATCTTGGGCAAGGAAAGGGATTTGGTGTGTTCGATAGCGCGCAAACAGTTTTAGGTATCAACATTACAGGTTGTGCGAGCTACACGCGTGCACAGCTAGATGAGTTAACCGAGTGGATGAAGCGTCCGCAAATTGGCGCGAAGGGATTAATCTACGTGCGTTGCAACGAAGACGGAAGCTTCAAGTCTTCCGTAGACAAATTCTTCGATGCAGAGGCGTTAGCCGCATGGGGCGCGCGTTGCGAAACGAAGCCAGGTGATTTGATTCTAGTGTTGTCGGGCGAATTGAATTCAACCCGAAAACAACTGAATGAATTACGTTTGTTAATGGGCGGAAGATTGGGATTGCGCAATTCGGAAGTCTTTGCTCCTTTGTGGGTCATGGATTTCCCGTTGTTGGAATTCAACGAAGAGGAAGGAAGATATTTCGCGATGCACCATCCGTTTACTTCACCAAAACCCGATCAAATTCATTTGTTAGATACAGATCCTGGATCTGTAAATGCAAATGCCTATGATTTCGTGTTGAATGGGGTTGAAATTGGCGGAGGCTCTATTCGTATTCACGACCGAAGTGTTCAAGCGCGCATGTTTGATCTGCTTGGATTCACGAAGGAAGAAGCGCAAGCGCAATTTGGATTCTTGTTGAATGCCTTTGAATATGGCGCTCCGCCTCACGGAGGACTAGCTTTCGGATTCGATCGTTTGTGCTCGCTATTCGGTGGCAGCGAAGGGATTCGCGATTTTATTGCCTTTCCGAAAAACAACAGCGGACGTGACGTAATGATAGACGCGCCCTCAACAATTAGCGATGATCAGCTGAATGAACTATCAATTGTTGTAAAAAAGTTGGAGAACTAAAAATTATTTGTATATTTGTCGCCCGTTGGAAATTTAGCAACAAGAAATTATGAAACGTACTTATCAACCATCGAATACAAAGCGCAGAAACAAACACGGTTTCCGCAAAAGAATGTCTACCGCAAAGGGCCGTTTGGTTCTTTCATCACGTAGAAGAAAAGGTCGTGAGAAACTAACAGTTTCTGATGAACGTCGTCACAAGGGAATCGTTCGCTTATAATAGCGTTGACAATATTGAACAACCGCTCAAATGTATTTTTGGGCGGTTTTTTTTTGAAAAAATAATACATCATTATGAAGTTAATTACTGTTGGAACTGTAGCCTTTGATAGCATTGCTACCCCATTTGAATCTCGCGAAAAGGTTATTGGTGGCGCAGCCACTTACATTTCAATGGCTGCTGCTTATTTGAATGGCGAATGCGGTGTGGTGAGTGTGGTGGGCGATGATTTTCCAACGGCCTTCATGGATGAATTGAAATCGAGAGGAGTAGATTTAGCTGGACTTCAAATTAAAGAAGGAGAAAAGTCTTTTCATTGGTCTGGAAAGTATCACATGGACATGAACTCGCGCGATACGTTGGCTACAGATCTTAATGTATTAGCGACCTTCGAGCCGAACCTTCCAGAGAACTACAGAGATGCGGAATACGTGATGTTGGGAAATTTGGTTCCTGCCGTTCAAATTGCTGTGTTGAATCAAATGAACAAGCGTCCGAAATTGGTGGTGTTAGACACCATGAATTTTTGGATGGATGTAGCCCGTGAGGATTTAGATAAAGTTTTCGGGATGGTAGACGTGGTTACGATTAACGACGAAGAAGCAAGACAATATACAGGCGAGCGTTCCTTGAAGAAGGCTGCTGCGAAAATCTTAACCTTGGGTCCGAAGGCTTTGATTATTAAGAAAGGTGAG
>CAMDFE010000119.1 GCA_945897395.1 Chryseobacterium gleum
GGGCTTGACAAATTCCAATTGCCGTTACGCAGAAAAGGAAAATTGACAAAACAAGTAATTTTCTAAATCGATTCATGTCGCAAATATAATAGACTTTAATTATTTCCACCCCCATTTGGGTTAAAATCTTCAATATTGCTTCGCTTCCTTTATATTTGTCGCTCTCGAAAGAACCCATGGCAGAAACTAAATCGAATTTTCTAGACGCTGACGACCTCAGGCCGATAATGCGGTTCCTGAACAAGAGTTGGTTTTGGATTGTGGGTTGTGCGCTTATTGCATTCGTGGCTGCCTATTTTTATACACACAGACTTCCAAGTATTTACGCTTCCAAAACGGAGATTCTTTTACGTTCTTCAGAAACATACGATTATCAAAAAAGTATGTATAGTGAATTGGGGTATATCTCGCTTATGCAGGACGTTACCAACCAAAAGAGAATTATTGCCTCATACGACATCGTTGAAAAAAGTCTGGATAAGTTAGATTACACCATTTCTTATTATCTAGTTGGAAGGGTAAAAACCTTACAAGTAGACGAATTCGATGCTATAAAAGTTACATGCGACTGGAAAAAAATGGCCCCTGGGATGTACAATGTACCTTTAAACATTAAGGTTTTAGACATTGGTCATTACGAACTCAGTTATGAATACGCCGGGAAACTAACCTCTGCCTCGTACGAATTTGGCAAGGAATACATGGAGCAATTGTTTGCCATGCAATTGGATCTTGCTGAGCATGTCGATGAATCAAGACTATCCACCGTTACCGATCAGAGCTTCCAGATTCGCGTAAGGCCAATGAAGCAATTGGTAGACAAGTACATGGGTGCGCTTACCATTGAAAATGTTGAGTATACGAGTATTCTTACATTGACCTGTCAAGATGAGCTGCCAACAAGGGCGAAGATTTTCTTAGACACACTGGCCAAAGTATACATAGACTACACCTTATACAACGAAATTGCCATTAACGAAAATACCCAAGCTTACATTGATATTCAAATCAATAAAATCGTCAAGATTATTGATTCCTTGGAATTGGCAATGGAGCTGTTCAAAGACGCTCGAGATATTCTTGATTTAAGTAAGGAGCAAGATGCAGCATTCGAAGCATTGACGAGCTCAGATGTGACTCTGCGCGATTTGCAATTGAGAAGAGAATCTATTCAAGGGTTAGAAAATTTCTTATTGAAAGAACCTGATCGTGCCGTTATTCCTCCCATGAATTATTTGCGTGAAGAAGACGTAACTTTAACAGAATTGGTGAAAGATCTCTTCCAACTGAAACAAAAAAGGAGCTCGTTATTAGTAGATGTTAAATCACCTGACAGACGTGTTCAACGCGTAGATTCTACGCTTCAAACCATTCGGAACAGTATTTTCAAATACACCAAAGATACCAAGGTGGCTATTGATCAGCGAATTGCAGATTTGAAATTGCAGATTTTAGATTTGGAAGCTGAGCTAGCAAACATTCCCAAAAGTGAGCGCGACTTAATGTCTATAGAGCGAAAGTTAAAAGTCAACGAAGAGCTTTATACATTTTTATTAGAAAAGAAAGCCAACACTGTCATTGCTCGTGCCGCGATTATTCCTCAAACAAGTGTTATTGAGGCTGCACGAAATATGGGTATAGTTGGACCCGACCGCCAAAGCATCATTTACCTGTGGATTGGTATCGGAATCCTTATTTCGTTAATTATTGGGCTTATTCGTATGGTCTTCTTTGAGCATATTGAGCATTTGCGCGAATTGAAGCAACTAACAAAACTCCCTGTTATCAGCGGTATTCCGAACTACGAGGAAATTGAGCGAGATCCTATTGCCATCCAAGCTAACCCACGTGGAAATGTAAGTGAAGCTTTCCGAACCCTGCGAACGAATTTGCAATACCTTCTCCCAGATAGCGGACACAGTCTTATTTTGATTTCTTCACTCCACCCTGGAGAAGGAAAAACATTTATTTCAACCAACCTTGCCGCCACTTTGGCGAAAGCATCGAAGAAAGTGCTGCTCTTAGACTTTGACTTACACAAGCCGAAAGTGCACAAGATGTTCCGCACCACCAACATGCAAGGGGTGAGTACGTTTCTTATCGGAAAGGCAAGCTTCGATGATTTGGTTTTCCAGTCTGATATAGAGAATTTAGATATTATCCTTGCGGGCCCCGTTCCTCCAAATGCCTCCGAGCTTTTGCTTAATTCTAAAGTAGATGAACTTTTAGCGGAAGGATTGAAGCGTTATGACTACGTAATTATAGATACCCCGCCGATCATGCTTATTACAGACAGTTTGGTACTGTTGTCTAAAGTAGACCGTGGAATTCTTGTAATGAACACCCTTAAGGCTACTAAGCAAGGTGTAGCCTATTTAGAGGACGTACTTGCACAAAACAGTATTTCAAACACGAGTATCTTGTTGAATAACATCAAGCAAAAGCGCTGGAGATATTACTACGGTAAGTACGCTTATCGATACGGTTATGGTTACGGTTACGGATACGGCTATGGTTATGGATATGGCTATGGCTACGGTTATGGTGGTTATGGTGAAGAGGGAAAGGCCAAGGGTAAGAAGAAAAAAGATAAATAATAGCGTAAGCCATGGTATCGCTCATTATTACGACCTACAATTATGCTCACTATATCGAACGCGCTATTCGCAGTGCGCTTGACCAGTCGCTTGCACAATCAGAATACGAAATCATTGTTGTCAATGACGGGTCTACAGATGCCACTGTCCAAATTCTAGAAAATTATTCCGACGTTGTTCGCGTGTTCAATCTTACTGAAAACATAGGTCTTAGTGCAGCGCGTAATTTTGGTATTAGAAAGGCAAGAGGTCAGAATATTGTATTCCTCGACGCCGATGACTACCTGCATTCAGAAGCGCTGCGCGTTCAAAATTTATTTTTGAATGAGAACAATGTATTGGATGCAGTTGCAATCGATTATTATGTGGTGAATGAACGCGGACAGCACCTGGAGCATGTCGCCGCGAGTGAAAAACCCATTGCTTGTGGAATCATGTTTCGCAAGGATCATCTCTACAACATTGGTTTGTACGACGAGACGTTTACGGCTCGGGAAGAAGAGGACTTGCGCATTCGTTGGGAGAAAGCAGGTTTCGGTATTTATCACATTCCACTTCCTCTGTATCGCTATCGCATGCATGAGGGCAACATGACCAAGGACAATGAGCGCATGTTGAATTCACAAGAACAACTCAACGTGAAGCACAAATTATGAGCAGAGTTTACTTGAGGCCGTTAGATTTTTCAGATGTCAACGAAACCTATCTCGAGTGGTTCTCAGACGAAGAGGTAACCGCCTTTCTGCACGTGAACGGCAAAAGTCTTACAATAGAATCTATTCAAAGCTATATCGAAGAGGGAAGGTCGACAGGTGCTTATTTCATGCATGCCATCTGTTTGGTTGAAAACGATAAGCACATTGGAAATTTGAAAGTGGGACCTATTCATCCGAAATACAGAATTGCAGACCTGCCGTGTGTTATTGGGGATCGAAATGAATGGGGAAAAGGATTGGCCACTGAAGCCATTGCGTTGGGTTCTCAACTAGCGTTCGACAAATACGATATTCGGAAATTAACAGGCGATGTTCATGCCGGAAACATAGGCAGTCTGAAGGCATACTGGAAGGCAGGTTGGGTGGTTGAAGGAGTGAACCGCGGACGTTTTTTTGTAAACGAAAAAAACATGGATCAAGTGTTAATCTCTTGTTTCAACCCGAAATATTTTCCTGCGGAACAAACAGATTACACCGTTGGAAAAACCACGGAATATATCCAAATGCGTAACGATTTTTTAAATTCTAATAAATGAATTTAGCGTTGCTTCAAGCCCGCATGGGTTCGACCCGATTGCCAGGAAAAGTCCTGAAGGAATTAAACGGAACGCCAGTCATTCAAACGTTAATCAATCGCGTTTCACAAGCGAAGTGTATCGATAAATTAGCCGTTGTTACTTCAACCAATTCTGAAGACGACGCATTGGAAAAGTATTGTAACGAAAACAACATTTTAGTCTTTCGCGGTTCTGATTGGGACGTGCTCGACCGGTTCTATTCTGCCGCTAAATTTTTCGGTTCGAAGGAAGGAGATAATATCATTCGACTTACAAGCGACTGTCCTACCCATCATGGAAGCACCGTCGATTGGGTATATGAGCAATTTGTGAAATTCGGTGTAGACCTCTTTTCCAACAGCAATGAAGATCCAGATTTTTTAGAAGACGGATTCGATGTGGAAGTGGTGAAATTTCTAGTTTTGGAAAATGCTTTTCAAAATGCGAAGCTTCACAGCGAACGGGAACACGTTATACCGTACGTGAAAAATTCAAAAAAATTCAGTTTGGGTTTCCGCAAGATGAACGACAACTGTAACTTTAAGTTGTCTGTCGATACTCCTGCTGATTTTGCTCTTGTTGAAGCCATTTTTGCCGAATTTAGCACTCGTGATTTCAACATTCACGATGTTGTACATTTGTTAGAGACCAAACCTGAATTATTAAAGATTAACGAAGAAAGCATTGTCAATGCTGGATACGCAAAATCATTAAAAGAAGATAAAATTGTGAAATGAAAACGATGTCACTTCCACACATAACAAACTTCGCGAAGAGCGATGAATACAGAAAAAAAATCCATGATTTAATTCCGGGTGGCGCGCATACGTACTCGAAGGGAGATGATCAATTCCCAATCAAATCGCCCGCTGCAATTACTCACGCTAAAGGTGTGTATTGTTGGGATTTAGACGGAAACAAATTTCTAGACACCCTCATGGGTTTGTATTCTGTTTCTTTGGGACATGCCTACGAGCCTGTCTTGGAAGCAGTGAGAAAGCAATTAGAGAAAGGAGTGAACTTCACCCGTCCAAGTGTTATTGAAATGGAAATGGCAGAGAAGTTTCTCTCGCTTGTTCCGCAGCACGACATGATCAAATTCGCGAAGAATGGTTCTGTGGCAACAACGGCTGCAATTAAACTTTCTCGCGCATACACTGGAAAACATTTAATCGCTCGTCCGGCTGAACATCCGTTCTACAGTTACGACGATTGGTTCATTGGCTCAACCGCTTGTGACTTTGGTATTCCGAAAGAGATAAAGCAATTCACTGTTACCTACAAAGAAGATTCGATTGAAGATTTAGAGCGACTGTTCAATGAATATCCTGGACAAATTGCTTGTGTGATTTCTGAACCAGAAAAGTGGAATGTCCTAGAACCAGATTTTTATAAGAAAGCCATTGACCTCGCACACAAGAACGGTGCAATGTGGATCATGGATGAAATGATTACAGGATTTAAATCAGACTTCCCAGGATCCATTAAAAAATTCAATGCAGAACCCGATTTCTGCACGTGGGGAAAAGGCATCGCAAACGGATTTTCTTTCTGTGCGTTAACAGGAAAAAAAGAAATAATGGAATACGGCGGTATTCGCAGAAAAGGCCAGCCGAAAGTGTTTTTGGTAAGTACCACACACGGAGGCG
>CAMDFE010000120.1 GCA_945897395.1 Chryseobacterium gleum
GGACATAGCCAAGAAGCATAATTTATTTGTCATTGAGGATACGGCTCAAGCTTTAGGCGCATCCTACACAATGAATTCAGGAGAAACGAAATGCCTTGGGACAATTGGAGATATTGGTTGCACAAGCTTTTTCCCGTCAAAAAACTTGGGTTGTTTCGGCGATGGAGGGGCGTTGTTCACCAACAACGACGAACTAGCAGCCAATTTGAGAATGATTGCGAATCACGGACAAAAAGTTCGTTATTATCACGATGTTATTGGAGTGAATTCTCGCTTGGATACAATGCAAGCAGCAGTATTGGACATTAAGTTAAAACACTTAAATGAATATGCGGAAGCTCGCAGATCCGTTGCGAATTTCTATGACAATGCCCTTCAGGTAGCCGGTCTTTCTACGCCGAAAAGAATCAAGGAAGGGACACATGTTTTTCATCAGTATACATTGCGTGTTTTAAACGGGCAGAGAGATGCATTAAGATCTCATTTGGAAAAGAATGGAGTGCCGAGTATGATCTATTACCCGCTTCCATTGCATTTTCAAAAAGCCTTTGAGAATATGCGTTATCCAAAAGGGTCAATGCCCATCAGCGAACGCTTGTCAAGTGAAGTTTTGTCGTTACCGATTCACACAGAAATGACTTCAGAGGAACTCGATTTTATTGTGGAAAGTGTACTGGCTTTTTTCAACGATTAATGGCTTCACAGACGAGAAAAAATGAAGAAATGGGGTGTGCAGAGGTTTATATCGAAAAAAAAATGGTCCTCGGCTCATATTTTTTAAGTTGAAAATCAATGAATTACAAGGTGAATTTGATTTTTTTAAAAAGAAATTGAAATTAGTGCTTGTGAATATCAAATCGTGATGTACATTTGCACCCCGAATTTTCCGAGTCGTGTACTCGTATTAAAAATAGTAAAATAAAGGAACTTTTATAACAATGCCAACAGTTCAACAGTTAATCAAAAAGGGTCGCACACCAAAGACCTATCGCAGTAAATCAGCTGCCTTAACCTCATGTCCGCAGCGTCGTGGGGTTTGTACTAAAGTGTACACCACTACTCCTAAGAAACCAAACTCAGCATTACGCAAGGTTGCTAAGGTTCGTTTAACGAATGGTTTTGAGATCATCGCTTATATCGGTGGAGAAGGACACAACCTACAAGAGCACAGTATTGTATTGGTTCGTGGTGGTCGTGTGAAAGATTTACCAGGTGTTCGTTACCACATCGTGCGTGGAGCTTTGGATACAGCCGGTGTAAACGGTCGTGGTCAAAGAAGATCTAAGTACGGTACGAAGCGTCCAAAAGTTAAAAAATAATCGCATTAAGAATATTTTGCAATGAGAAGAAGAAAAGCCAAAAAAATTGCGGTACTTCCAGATCCGAAGTTCAACGAGGTTAATGTAACGAAGTTCGTTAATAATTTAATGCTTCAAGGAAAGAAAGGGGTAGCCTTTTCTATTTTTTATGATGCACTTGATCGCGTAGCTACTAAGACTAGTGAAGACGGATTAGAAATTTGGAAGAAAGCGTTAGAGAACGTAACTCCAGCAGTTGAGGTTAGAAGCCGCCGTGTAGGTGGAGCAACTTTCCAGATTCCTTCACCAATCCGTGAAGATCGTAAGAATTCAATGGCAATGAAATGGTTAATCGGATATTCTCGCAAGAGAAACGAGAAGAGCATGGCTGAGAAATTAGCTAACGAAATCGTAGCAGCTTCAAAAGGTGAAGGTTCAGCTTTCAAAAAGAAGGAAGATGTTCACAGAATGGCAGAAGCAAATAAAGCATTCTCACATTTCCGTTTCTAATTAAGATAAAGAAGAAAAAGTATGTCACGCGACCTTTTATATACAAGAAATATTGGAATTGCTGCCCACATTGATGCGGGTAAGACAACGACTACCGAGCGTATCCTATATTATGCTGGTGTAAATCACAAGATTGGGGAAGTTCACGATGGTGCGGCTACAATGGACTGGATGGCGCAAGAGCAGGAGCGTGGTATAACCATTACCTCAGCAGCTACTACAGTTAGTTGGATGTACCGCGACCAATCTTATCACATTAATATCATCGATACTCCTGGTCACGTTGACTTCACCGTTGAGGTAAATCGTTCATTGCGTGTATTAGATGGATTGGTGTTTTTGTTTTCTGCAGTAGATGGAGTAGAGCCTCAGTCAGAAACTAACTGGCGTTTGGCTAACAACTACAATGTGGCTCGTATCGGTTTCGTAAACAAAATGGACCGTCAAGGGGCTGACTTCTTAAACGTGGTTAAGCAAGTTAGAGAGATGTTGGGAAGCAATGCAGTTCCATTGCAATTACCTATAGGTGCTGAAGATGATTTCACTGGTGTTGTTGATTTGATCAACTTCCGTGGAATGGTTTGGAACGAGCATGACAAAGGAATGACTTACCAAGAGGTAGATATTCCAGCTGACATGATGGATGAGGCTTTAGAGTATCGCGAGAAACTTCTAGAAGCAGTTGCAGATTATGACGAGTCTTTGATGGAGAAATTCTTCGAAGATCCGAACAGTATTACAGAGCGTGAAATTCTTGATGCACTTCGTAAGGCTGTAATTGATATGAAAATTGTTCCAATGGTTTGCGGATCTTCTTTCAAGAACAAAGGGGTTCAAACCATGTTGGATTTGGTTATGGAGTTAATGCCATCACCTTTAGATAAGGAAAGTATTATTGGTACCCATCCTGATACTGGAGAAGAGCTTACCCGTCGACCATCTATAGATGAGCCGTTCGCAGGTTTAGCTTTCAAAATTGCAACAGACCCATTCGTAGGACGTTTAGCATTTACTCGTGCTTATAGTGGAAAATTAGATGCAGGTTCTTATATCTTGAATGCACGTAGCGGAAACAAAGAGCGTATCTCACGTATCTTCCAAATGCACGCGAACAAGCAGAATCCAATTGATGTTTTAGGTGCCGGAGATATTGGAGCAGTAGTAGGATTTAAAGATATTAAAACTGGGGATACGTTGTGTGATGAAAAACACCCAATCGTTCTTGAGTCAATGGTGTTCCCTGAGCCAGTAATAGGTTTAGCGATTGAGCCTAAGACGCAAGCAGACAGTGATAAGTTAGGTATGGCTTTGTCTAAATTAGCTGAAGAGGATCCAACGTTCCGTGTTCGTACAGACGATGAAACTGGTCAAACAGTGATCTCGGGTATGGGTGAGTTGCACTTGGAAATTATCATTGATCGTCTTCGTCGTGAGTTTAAGGTAGAGTGTAACCAAGGGGCACCTCAAGTATCTTACAAAGAGGCGATCACATTTGCTTCAAATCACAGAGAAGTATTCAAGAAGCAATCAGGTGGTCGTGGTAAGTTCGCTGATATTGTTATCAATATCGGACCGAACAACGATCCAGAGAAGAGCGGATTGGTATTCGTTAACAACATTAAAGGTGGTAACATTCCGCGTGAATTTATCCCGTCTATTGAAAAAGGATTTAAGGAAGCAATGATCAACGGTGTATTGGCCGGATACAACATCGACACAATGAGAGTTGAGTTGAATGATGGATCCTTCCACGCAGTTGACTCGGATGCACTTTCATTTGAATTGTGCGCTAAGATGGCATTCCGCGAAGCAGCACCGAAATGTAAGCCTATCATCCTTGAGCCGATCATGAAACTTGAAATCGTTACTCCATCTGAAAACATGGGTGATGTAATTGGTGACTTGAACAAGCGCCGTGGTATGATTGAAGGAACAAGTGAGCGTAGCGGAGCAACTGTAATCAGTGGTAAAGTGCCTCTTTCGGAGATGTTCGGATATGTAACTGACTTACGTACCATCACCTCAGGTCGTGCAACTTCTTCAATGGAATTCAATAATTACGCGCCAGCTCCGAACAACGTAGCTGAAGTAGTAATCGCAAAAGCAAAAGGCAAAAACGCATAATATATAGAACCTACATGTCTCAGAAGATTAGAATTAAATTAAAGTCCTACGATCACAACTTAGTAGATAAGTCTGCCGAGAAAATTGTGAAGACTGTGAAGTCGACCGGGGCGGTTGTAAACGGACCAATTCCGTTGCCAACACACAAGCGCATTTACACAGTGCTTCGTTCACCACACGTGAACAAGAAAGCGCGTGAGCAGTTCGAATTGAATTCGTACAAGCGTTTGTTAGACATTTACAGCTCTTCTTCGAAAACTGTAGATGCATTGATGAAGCTAGAATTACCTAGCGGAGTGGAAGTAGAAATCAAAGTTTAACAATTAAATACACAAACACATGCCAGGCATAATTGGTAAAAAAATCGGTATGACTAGCGTCTACAGTGCCGCTGGGAAAAATATCCCATGCACAGTGATAGAAGCTGGTCCATGTGTAGTGACCCAAGTAAGAACCTTGGAAAAGGATGGCTATACCGCTGTTCAGCTAGCATTCGGCGAAAAGAAGGAGAAAAACACTTCTAAGCCAATGCAAGGTCACTTCAAAAAGGCTGGAACAACTCCAAAGCGTTTTATCGCTGAGTTCCAAGACTTCGCAACGGAAAAGAGCTTAGGTGATGTTGTAACAATCACTGACTTATTCGCCGAAGGAGAGAACGTAGATGTGATCGGAACATCGAAAGGAAAAGGATTCCAAGGTGTTGTGAAGCGCCACGGTTTCAGTGGAGTAGGAGAAAGCACACACGGTCAACACAACCGTCTACGTGCACCAGGATCGTTAGGAGCGTCTTCTGACCCATCACGTGTATTCAAGGGAATGCGCATGGCAGGTCGAACAGGTGGAAACCAACGCACACTGCAAAACTTAGAGGTTCTTAAGGTATTGGCTGACGAGAATTTGATTCTTGTTAAAGGCGCAATCCCAGGCTACAATGGTTCAACCGTATATATCATTAAGTAACATGAAACTGGATATATTCAACATACAAGGTCAAAAGACGGGAAGCTCCGTTGAACTTGACGCAGAAGTATTCGGAATCGAACCGAATGATCACGCGATTTACTTAGATGTAAAACGTTACCTAGCTGCTCAACGCACTGGAACGCACAAGACTAAGCACAGAGGTGAGATTCACGGTTCTACGAAGAAATTACACAAGCAAAAAGGTACTGGTGGTGCTCGTAAGGGTAGTGCAAAGAATCCGTTGTTCCGTCAAGGAGGTAGCGTATTCGGTCCACGTCCAAGAGCATACGATATCAAAGTGAACAGAAGCACAACACGTTTGGCCCGCGCTTCAGCTTTAAGCTACAAGGCAAAGGAAAATGGAATTATGTTGGTTGATGCTTTATCTTTTGATAAACCAAAGACAAGTGAATTTTTGAATGTATTAAAGAATCTTTCTTTAAACAGTCGTAAATCTCTTATCCTTATCCCAGAAAGAAACGATAGCCTTTATTTGAGCTCGCGTAACATTCAGGGCGCTAACGTGCAAATCGCTAGCATGGTGAATACATATGACATTATGAGCAGCCATCAAATTGTTTTCGTAGGCAACGCACACGAAATGGTAAC
>CAMDFE010000121.1 GCA_945897395.1 Chryseobacterium gleum
GTGTAATCGGGTCTGCGCTGATAGTTCAATCCAGCGCGTACCGTTGTTTTCGGGTCGTTGCTTCGACTGGTTTTAGCAAGATCGCGAGGAAATAATCGCGGTAAAATTAAATTCAATTCCGGACCAATTTCAAAGGTGTTCAGTTGAAAGGTGCGCTGAACAATCTGATTGCCGGTGTTCGCGGAACCGTCACCCAACACTTGTGAAGCCTCAGCTCCGACAACCGTCTTGAATTCAAACGACTCTGCGCCACGAAACACATTCCTGTGCTTGTAAATTAAGTTGCCGTAAATACCCATGTTGCCCGAACGGTTGGTCACGCGCGGATCGAAACTTAACGCCTGCCTCTTGTTCGGCGCCAACAACACTTTAACATCAAGCAAAGCTTGTCCTGTCTTCGCATCGTTACGTGGTGAAAGTTGAATATTCACTGTTTTGAAAACACCTAATTGCGTAAAGCGTTTATACGTTTCATCGAGATACCGCTGCTGATAGAGTTGTGTTTCCTTTACTTCTACGCGTCTATCGAGTATAACAGGCTTTACGCACGATAAGCCAACGCTGAAGATGTCTATTCCTTTGTATTCAATGGTGTCTGTTGGAGTCTCATTCGGGTTCAATGGATTGAAAGAAGTGTTGAACGAAATTTCTCCGATATAAAATTTTCTGTGAGGCAATGTTTGTCCTGTGAAATTCCCGTAACCGTCGAGTGCCTTTTGGTTTAAAACAGTGAGTTTAACGTTTACTTCTTTCGGGGAAGTAACTGTGTCTAACTGATAGACGATATAGTCAGGGATGAATTCGTAGAAGCCTTCGTTACTCAAGAACAATGTAATTCTGGCTCGTTCAGCATCTAGGTTTGTTACGCGAAAGCGTTCGTTAGCTTTCACCAAAGATTTTTCTTGAAGTTTCGGAAGCTGTTTTTTTATGTTAGCGTCCCCTGTTGTCCACTCAACATTTTTAATCGTGTATAAGTCTTTCAGCTCAACATGATAAACCACACGACTCTTCTTTCCTGCTTTCCAGAATAAACTTTTTTCGGTGTTAATAATGCTTTCACCATTTACCTCTGCGTTGAAATAACCATTCTTTCGCAGATAGATTTCCATTTGTCGTGCTCCCTTGTTAACGAGCATAGTGTCCAATAGCACAGGCGGCTCTCCAACAGTATAAGCAAGCCACGGCCACAATCCATTGCACGTTTTTGGGTCCTTGTGCTTTTTGTTTTTTCGCGTTTCTTTGTCGAAGCGCTTTTTATTAATCCGAGCGCAACGCTTGTCAATGCGAAGTTGCGACCGTTCTAAAAATTTTCTAGGAACAAACGTATTCAAACGCATATTCAATCGAAACATTAACGTTTTCCGATTAGGTTTCAGTTTCGTCAGATACAAAAGTTCGTCGGCGCCAACATCGGTGGTAGGAAGTAATTCGTTCTTCTGTCCAACGAAATCAATCTTGTGATCTTCGAAATAAATCTCACCATCACGCAAGTTATTTTGAATGGCGCAAGAAGAATAAGTGAGGCAAAGAACGACACCAAAAAGTGTTTGCACGAACCAGCGTTTTTGAAAAATCTCCTTTTGCATCATTTGTACAAATATCTAACGCATCTTTGTAGAAATAAAATTTAATGTCCATTTCCAAGAACGAAATCAAACTAATTCGCTCTTTGCAGCAGAAGAAATTCAGAATGCAAGAGCAAATGTTCGTTGTAGAGGGAAAAAAGGCTGTCGAGGAGGCATTGAAGTCGAGCCAAAAAGTGGTGAAGGTATTTACGACCGACGAGGAATTCTCAGAGGAAATGAAAGTGCCCTTGATTCATTCGCGAGACATGGAGCAGATTTCAAGCCTTACGAACGCACCTGGATACCTGGCCGTTTTGAAACAATCGTTAGCGAGTTTGCTGACGGTGAAAGGGAAAACGTTCTGCATTGCAAATTCAATATCAGATCCGGGGAATTTAGGAACTCTTATTCGTACGTGTGAATGGTTCGGAGTTGACGCGTTGTTGCTCGATGAGCATTGCGTGGATCCATTCAATCAGAAAGTTGTTCAAGCGACCATGGGCAGTATTCTTCGTCTTTCCATAGTTATGACCTCTGGACTAGAAATTATTCAGTTTTGTAAATCGAATGCTATTCCTGTCTTAGCTGCTGATTTGAATGGCGCTCCCATTCAAGGATTTCGTGCACCTGAAAAATGGGCGTTGGTAGTTGGAAGTGAAAGTCATGGTGTGTCGAATGAGTTTGCACATGCCGCGCAAGAACGTCTCACCATTCAGGCAACGGGAGATGCCGAGAGCTTGAACGCCGCTATAGCAGCTGGAATCGCGCTATTTGCGCTCTCCACTTCGAGAAAATAATTTATCTACCGTAAAATCCTGCAGGCTGCAGCAACGGTTCGAAAACAAAGAACTGAGCAAGTCCTATTTCGTTCGCATCTGTCTTAGCCCAGAAATACTCAGGATCGAACGGCGTCATTTGTCCAGTGGCATCAGGAGTCATCTCCTTAGCTTTCTTCAAATACAAATTAAGAGAAGTAATAGCCCCAGCATTGTTCTTTACGCGCAATACAAACGTAGGTGTAATGTTCTTTATGGAATCAGCCGCTGTTGGCTTAAGCATGGTGTTATAGCTCTCTAAATTTACTTTGCGCATACGTTTCATTAAATCGAAGGCCAACGCGGTGTCGAGCTGAGCAAAAGGAGTAAGCGTTCCATTGAGGTAACGTTCGAATTTAAGTTTGTTGTTTCCGAAGTGTGTTAACTTGAAGCTGCTCGACGGGTCTGTCATGTGCAGCAATTCAATTTCAGCAATGTCGTTATTCGGATAGTAGAATATATCTGTGCTGCGCCATTCCATTTCTTCAATAAAAAAGCGCGGATTTAAAAATCCAGTGAATCCTTCAATGTGGGTAATGTAGGGTTCTTCGCTCCGGCCGTCTTCGGGTGTTTCCAACAGCATAATGGTTCCCATGTGGTCTTGGGTATTCGGACCAACGAAGATCGTTTTTAAAAGCTCGTTGTTCTTCCCGTAGATTTTCACTTCCTTCGCTGAAGTCGCCATCACACTCATCATGTTATCGCGCATCTTAGTTGGAACATTTCCTCTTACACGAATGTCATGGAAACATTCAAGAAGAAGTTTAATCACATCTTTACGCGCATTGTATTTTTTGTTGATGGTCCATTCGCTGCTTCCGTTTTTTCTTTCCAATAAAGCCACATTGCCATTTCTATCTTGAATGGTAACTTTTGAAACAGACGCAGTGTCTTCAATGGAAAACTGCATGAAGGGATTGTCTCCGGTTGAACTTTTTTTGCTGAGTTTCGGATAAAGGAAAACGGCTGTCCCTGCCAGAATTAGAAACAACACAAGGAGAATGATATTCTTTTTTTTCATCTTAGTTCTGCTTGGTCCAACGCTTCTTTCTTGAATAAATGACTGTCGTTCCGAAGATGGCCAACACGAAAAGCGGAGATGCAGTATTCAACGATTTCCAATAATTTTTTTCGTTGGAAATTTTATCCTTGTCTAATTTTCTCACTTGAATATTTCGTGAACGAACGTCGATTAGACTTGCATCGTCCAACAAAAAGTTAACGCAATTCAAAAGTAAATCTTTGTTGTCGTATACCACACGCTTGAATTGCTTGCTGTATCCCAAAGGAAGAGGATATTCTTTTCCGTTTTCAACTTGAACTTCGTTATAGGCAATGTCGGCGTCTGAGATGACAATCATACGCGTTGGTTCGCTCGATGAGCGATAGGAGATTTCAGGAGATTTTCTTACGCTATCTGGAAGGTAATCGTTGAAGGCAGAAGAGAATGTTCCTTCCAACAAAATACCCATCACCTGATTCGGTTTGTTGTTGGTTTTGAAATAGTCTCCTGTCTCACGCAACAATTCCAAGTCTATTCGAACAGGCGCTTTAAATTCTTTCGCCAAATCGGAAGAAAACAAAAACGGAGTCTTGCGAATGTTCTTGCTTTGATTCACGGTGTCAATAGATCCCGCGAATTCTGTGAAGATAGGATCGAGGTTCGCAGCAATCGGATGCGAGTGTTTTTCTGAAGTGAGAATAGGAGCGAAGTAGTTGCTCTTTTCCACATAACTTCTCTGATTGCCCATAGGACCGTTATCGAGAATAATTGGAGCGCCTTGAAAATCAATGACCATGTTTCGGTTCAAGCGAACGCCGTATTCATAAAGCATTTCGTACAAGCCGTTTTCATTCGAAACTGCCATGGCTAATCCGCCCGTTTTAATGCTATCCAAATCCATGTGCAACGCATCAAGCATCCAAAGCACTTTTCCACCGTTCATTACAAACTGATCAATGAGGAAACGGTCTTTGTCGGGAACAACAGTATCTGGACCAGCTACAATAAGCATGTCGTAAGCGTTCGAACGGTACTGAAATTCCGGAAGCTTGTCGCTCAATGAATTTAATTTCCCATTGATGGTAACAGGCTTCACGTTGTAATTGTCTTTCAACGTGTAGAGCAAATCGGCCATGTGAATGCGTTGAATTTCTTTGTGTCCTTCTAGCACACCAATCAACGGCTTGCGATCACGCAAAATTCTACGGAAACTACTCGCCAATTCGTATTCCAAATTGTTTACAGAGAAGTTTACCATCTCTGGATCAGATAGTGGCATTTCGCTTCGCATGAATTGCACAGGATATTCCTTGCCTTTGTATTCCACAATAGCACCCGGCCAAATAATTTTGTTGATTTCGGCGCCGTCTTGCTCGTAGGAAATGTTCGAAAATTTCAAACCCTTTTCATCCAACGCAGTAAATATTTCTTGACGTTTTTTCTCATCGGCTTCTTCATACGGATCAATGAATTCGTATTCGATGAGTCCGTCGCTTAAACTGTTGAATTCAGCCAAACGCTCTTCCACGGCCTGCTCTAGGCGCTTGTAATCGGCTGGGAATTCGCCATGCAAATACACACGCACATACACAGGCTCTTCCAAGCTTTCCAACATCTCTAACGATGTTTTAGAAAGCGAATTTCTGTTTTCTGCGGTGATATCTAATTTGAAAAAGACAACCGAGGAAAGTAGCGCAACAGCACATAAAATACCTACGGTTAGAAAAAATTGAACGAGGTCGGAATTGCGTTTCTTCATCCTTGCAAAAATGCAATGCTTTCAGCGAAATACGAAACTAATTTCAGGAATTGTTAACATGCCCAAGCGCCTTCACAGAGGTCTTTCCCAAATTGAAAATGGCATCGAGAATAGACAAGTCTTTTTCAAACGGAAATCGATCGGCAAATACCTGCGGATAACTCTTCAATTCAACAGGCCTCGTCCCTCGCTGTTTCCATCTTTCGTCAAGAATCTTTGGCTCCGCCAATCTTTCCTTCGGAATCTTTGATTCAATCAATCTTTCCTTCGGAATCTTTGAAAACCATTTCAAACTCCAGTCATGCGCTTTTATATTAAAATCAATCAGAAACTTCTCTTCCTTCAAAAAAAGTTCTTCCA
>CAMDFE010000122.1 GCA_945897395.1 Chryseobacterium gleum
CGCTATTTCAGAAATTCCTGAAAGAAATAAATTGAACATGGCGTTTTTTTTCTCATTTTTGGTACGCAAAAATTAATTCATGATCCAAGGTCGCAGACAACTTCGTTTTCCATCCGTGCTTGAAAGCATACATTTAGCTGAAAAGCTAGTAGACGATGTTTGCAGTGAATACCGTGTGAAGGAAGATTATTACGGGGAAGTATTGATATGTCTTACGGAAGCGGTGAACAACGCAGTTGTTCACGGAAACCGCATGAGCACAGACCTTCAGGTTTCATTGACCTTCGAGTTGGAGAATGAAAAGACTTTGCGATTTATTATTTGTGATGAGGGTCCGGGTTTCGATTACGAAAGTCTGCCAGACCCCACCGCTCCTGAAAACATCGAATTGCCTCACGGAAGAGGTGTCTTTTTGATGCAACGCTTAGCCGACAGATGCATGTTTAACAACGGCGGGACGGAAGTCGTTGTGGAATTCGATGTAGCAGGCACAGCGGAATAATCCTAAATTTGCCGCATGCAAGAAAAATTAGCCAATCTCGAACAGAAGAAGCAAGAAGCTTTATTGGGTGGTGGTGCGAAGCGTATCGAGTCGCAACACAAAAAAGGAAAACTCACAGCTCGTGAGCGTTTAGAGGTATTGTTAGATTCTAACTCTTTCGAAGAAATAGGAATGTTGGTAACGCACCGCAGCACCAATTTCGGATTAGAAAATGAAAAATATTTGGGCGACGGTGTGGTTACCGGATACGGTAAAATCAACGGACGCTTGGTGTATGTCTTTTCTCAAGATTTTACCGTAATGGGCGGATCGCTTGCAGAAGCGCACGCGCAGAAGATTTGCAAAATCATGGACTTGTCCATGAAAAACGGCGCGCCGTTAATTGGTCTAAACGACAGTGGTGGTGCGCGTATTCAGGAAGGCGTGGTGAGTCTTGGCGGCTACGCCGACATCTTCTACAAGAATGTTCAAGCTAGCGGCGTTGTGCCACAGTTGAGTGGTATCATGGGACCTTGCGCTGGCGGTGCTGTGTATTCTCCGGCCTTAACAGATTTCATTGTTATGGTGGAAAACACGAGCTACATGTTTGTGACTGGTCCGAACGTAGTGAGGACCGTAACACACGAAGAAGTAAGCAGTGAAGATTTGGGCGGTGCAAGTGCACACAGCACGAAAAGTGGTGTTACGCATTTGACGGCAGAGAACGATGTTGCTGCGTTGAAGGTTATTCGTCAAATGCTTTCGTATATGCCGCAAAACTGCGAGGAAACTCCAGCACGCTTGCCTTACGCAGCGGGCAATGAAAGAAGAGAAGGGTTGAATGGAATTATTCCTGCGAATCCGAACCAACCTTACGACATCAAAGAAGTTATTTCCGCTGTTGTAGACGAAGAGTCTTGGTTGGAAGTGCATAAAGATTATGCTGAAAATATTGTGGTTGGTTTCGCGCGCCTTGCTGGAAGAAGCATAGGTATTGTTGCGAATCAGCCAGCGTTTTTGGCCGGTGTATTAGACATTAAGAGCAGCAACAAGGCTGCACGTTTCGTAAGATTCTGCGACGCGTTTAACATTCCATTATTGGTGTTGGAAGACGTTCCTGGATTCTTACCGGGTACCGATCAAGAGTGGAACGGAATTATTTCTAACGGAGCAAAATTGCTTTACGCGTTTAGCGAAGCAACGGTTCCTCGAGTTACTGTAATTACACGCAAGGCCTACGGCGGAGCGTATGATGTAATGAACAGCAAGCATATAGGAGCAGACATGAACTTTGCTTGGCCATCGGCAGAGATTGCAGTAATGGGCGCGAAAGGCGCGGCTGAAATTATCTTCAAAAAGGAAATTGCAGAAGCTGCCGATAAAGAAGCGAAGTGGAAAGAAAAAGAAGCAGAGTACGCTACGCTATTCGCAAATCCTTACAGTGCTGCAGAACGCGGATATGTAGATGAAGTAATTGAGCCGGCAGTGACTCGCGAGAAGTTGATTCGAGCATTTGAAATGCTTGAAAACAAAGTAGAGAAAATGCCACGCAAGAAGCACGGAAATATTCCATTGTAATTTTTAGCCCATGCCTTTGATATTGCCTGTTAACGGTGTTTCTCCAACTTGGGGCGACGAATGTTTCATTGCTGAAAACGCAACGATTGTTGGTCAAGTTACCATGGGAAATCAATGCAGTGTGTGGTTCACCGCTGTTGTTCGCGGCGATGTGAACACCATTGAAATAGGCAACAAAGTGAACATTCAAGACGGTGCTATTATTCACGGCACCTATCAAAAGGCTTCAACAAAAATTGGAAACAATGTTAGCATTGGTCATCGCGCAATGGTTCACGGATGCACCATTCACGACAATGTGTTGATTGGGATGGGAGCAATAGTCATGGACAATTGTGTGATAGAAGAAAATTGCATCATTGCAGCTGGCGCCATTCTTACCGAGGGAACGCATGTGAAAAGTGGAAGTGTTTACGCGGGTGTTCCAGCAAAAAAAATCAAAGACCTTTCTCCGGAATTGTTTCAAGGTGAAGTGCAACGCATAGCGAATAACTATGTCATGTATTCATCGTGGTTTCAACCTAAAAAATAATATTTTATGTGGAAGAAGTTGCTTGTCGTTCTATGCGCATTAGCGCCTGCATTTGTTTTCGCTCAGCCGAAGGACACGGTCATTAATTTTCGGGGAGTGAATATTCCGATGAGACTTTCATTCAGCGATGAATTTAGCGGCTTGAAATTAGATGAGCAAAAATGGGACTTACGCGAGGGCGTAACTCGCGATGCAGACCAGAAGATTACGCAGCAATGGCTTACCAAGGAGAGTGTGGTGGTGAAGGATGGAAAGGCTACCATTACGACACTTCCAAAAGAAAGAAAAGATCAGACCTTTTACGTTTGGATTACCGACGGAATGAAAGAACGCAAGGGTAATTTCAATTACGATACGGGAGAGTTCGAATCGAAGGAATTGTTCCATTGGGGGTATTATGAAATTCGTTGTGAGCTTCCGAAGGGAAGAGATGCTTGGCCGGCGTTCTGGCTGTATGGAGAATCAGATGGAACGAACAACGAGATTGACGTTTTCGAATTTTGGAATGAAGAGAATTTATTTGGTGGATTTAGTCAGAAAAAGCTATCACGGATTCAACATATGACCACGCATTATAATAAAAAAATGTCAGGTGCAGGAACGAAGCTCCCTTTCGATGGATCAGAAGGCATGCACACCTATGGCGTGTTGTGGACAGAGAATGCGATTGTGTGGTACACAGATGGAAAAGAAATGCGCACGTTGTATCGATACAAAAAAGCCAGCGATCGCAAAGACGGAAAGATTGTAGCCGGAAGAGAAGAAAATGTCTTCCCGCAATCACCTATGAAACTCTTGGTAGATATGGCTGTTCAACAATCGAATGAACGTTCGGTTTTTGAAAAGAACACCTTTGTGGTGGATTATGTTAGGGGGTATTCAATAAAATAAATTCAGGCTTCAGGAATTGTCTTAAATTGAAAAAAATATCTAAATATGAATAATGAAGCTTTGGAATTATTGTTGGGAATAGGGATTGTAGTTCTTCTCTTTTCAGCACTTATTGGAATTGTTGTAGCAGTCCTATACCTGCTTAATCTTCAGAATCTTTTAAAGAGAATTTCCCCTGAAAATAGGGCCGTTGAGCCTAGTAACGTTTGGCTAATGTTGATACCCCTTTTTAATTTAGTTTACGCGTTTATTTTGTATCCCAAAATATCGGAATCAGTGAAAAATGAATTTTCTAAAAGAGGGTTAACTGATGGTGGTGATTATGGAAAGTCTTTAGGAACTGCGATGGCAGTGCTAGGCCTATGTGGATTTATTCCGATTTTCGGAGGGTTTGCAAGCATAGCACATTTGGTAATTTGGATAATTTATTGGGTGAAAATGTCGGAGTATAAATCCAAATTGTCTTAATTATTTTCCGACCTTTTTCCTCAACAAGCTCTCTAACCATACACTTGAAAGAATAAGCACTGCTCCGACGTAAAAAAGTGGACGCATGTGTTCCGATTGCCCGTAAAAAAGTAAAGCAAGCACAATCGTGTAAACAGGCTCGAGGTTAATGGCAATGGCGCATGAGAATGGAGAGAGATGCTTCATGACATTCACACTCGCAATGAATGCAAAAGCTGTAGTAACAGTTCCGAGTAGCACAACCAACAGCCAATCGTAAGTGCTAAGTTCAGCAATGATGTTCCACTCTCCCTGAATTGTAATGACAGCAACGAGCACCGCGCTTCCTCCTAACATTTCATAAAAAGCAATGTTGCTCGCGTGAATGGTGCGAATAAATTTTCCGTTGAAGGAAGAAAAAATGGCAGCAAAGAACGCGGACAATAGCGCGAAAATAATTCCCCAGGCGTATTCCATTTCAACATTGAAAATAACGGCTACCCCGGCAGTAACCAAAGTCCCAAGGGCAAGTTCCTTCCACACAAATTTCTTTCGCGTGAATAAAGGTGAAATAAGCGCAACGAAAAAAGCTGTAGTGCTAATGACCGCAAGCGCTGTGCTGACATTGCTGATGTGAATGCTGTAGAAAAAGCAGAGCCAATGCGCGGCAGTGAGGACGCCAACAAACAATAGTTTAATGAGGTCGAAACGCGAAACCACAAAAGATTTCTTCCAGAAATATTTATAAATCGCAATGGAGACAAGCGCCACTATCATGCGCAAGAAGACCAATACTGTAACGGAAAAGCTTAGCTCCTTTCCAAGGATTCCGGTGAACCCCCAGAGAAATACAATGAAGTGAAGTAAGACGAGTGCTCTATTTCGTTCCTTCATTTTTTTCGGGCTCGAATTCAACAACACCGCCGCTCACCACGTACTTCATGAGCTCAAGAGAATTTCCTGTAATAAGCTTAACGTTGCTGCGAGGAACAATGACCAAGTGTCCTGAAAAACTGTAGCTCATTGGAATATAAACCCCAACTTTTCCAGCTTCTGCTTCTCCAATTTCTTGCAAGTCCTCATCCGTAACAAATCCAATAACTTCCACTTCGTTGTCCTTGCTTAATCTTACTAGAACAGGCTTGTTGAAACGCTTCTTATTTCCTACAAATGCACCGAGCATATCTGTAATGCTCTTATAAATAGTTTTAATAAATGGAATGCGATCTAAGAATTTTGAAAAGCGAGTTCTTATCTGCTCATTAATAATTTTCGCACCTAAAAACCCAAGGATTACTAAGGCCACTAACAGAATTAAAATTCCAAGTCCTGGGTATTTGTGTTCTATTGGAATAACGCGATCGAGTGAGTCGAAGATGGTGTATATAACATAACCCGTAATGTATACGGGAAGAGCAAGCACCAAACCGTTAACGAGGTAGGCGAATAATTTTCTGGAAATGGACTGTTTCATATTGAATGCGAAGATAGAATCTCTTTGTTGCTTTTATTAGGGAAAGCATTGCACAATTAGAAAAAAATACCTAAACTTGAATGAGCATT
>CAMDFE010000123.1 GCA_945897395.1 Chryseobacterium gleum
TGGCAGATTCAGCAAGACATGGTTGTGCAGACAACTAATTTCAACAAAGAAGGGAAAACATTAGAAGCGAAACGCCTAGAGGAGCGAGTGAACTACGATATTGAAATGATGAAAGAACTCGGGTATTGCTCGGGTATAGAAAACTATTCACGATATTTCGATAGAAGACAAGCAGGGGAGCGGCCGTTCTGTTTGCTAGATTATTTTCCCGATGATTTTTTAATGGTTATTGATGAGAGTCACGTGGCGGTTCCACAGGTAGGTGCTATGTTTGGAGGAGACCGTTCGCGGAAAGTGAATTTGATTGAGCATGGATTCCGATTAATCTCAGCCATGGATAATCGTCCGTTGACCTTTGACGAATTCGAGTCGATTCAAAATCAAGTCATCTTCGTTTCGGCTACACCTGCCGATTTTGAATTGCGCAAAACAGAAGGCGTTGTTGTAGAACAGGTCGTTCGTCCTACCGGATTGTTAGACCCTCCTATCGAAGTTCGTCCTTCCCTAAATCAAGTGGATGATTTAATGAATGAAATTCAGAAAACAATAGAGGCGAACGAAAGAGTTCTGGTGACCACGTTAACCAAGCGAATGGCCGAATAACTGCACAAATAACTCGAGCGAATGAATGTGAAATGCAGATACATTCACAGTGAAGTAAACACACTCGAGCGAATTAATATTTTAGCGCAGCTTCGCGAAGGCGAAATAGATGTGCTCATTGGAGTGAATTTGTTGAGGGAAGGTTTAGATCTTCCCGAAGTAAGTCTTGTTGCCATTTTAGATGCCGATAAAGAAGGTTTTTTGAGGAATAGAAGGTCGCTTACGCAGACAGCAGGAAGGGCAGCACGTAATGTGCATGGAAGGGTAATATTATATGCCGATAAAATTACCGGCAGCATGGCGCAGACCATTGATGAAACGGAGCGCAGAAGACAGAAGCAAATGGAATTTAATACGCTGAATGGAATTGAACCCACGCAGATTGTGAAGCACAAATCGTCCATTCTTCGTCAGGCCAGCGATATTCTAGAAATGAAGCCACGTATGTATTCCGAAGGTGATTTCTCAAGGCCTTCAATTGCCGCAGATCCGGTAATGGCAAATTGGGGAGAAAAAGAAATTCAAAGAGCTATGTCCGCTTCACGACGCAAAATGGAAAAAGCGGCAGAGAATTTGGAATTCATGGAAGCGGCTCAATACAGAGATGAAATGAAGGCCTTAGAAGAAAGATTATCTGAACTAAATTTAAATCCATTATGAGAAAGCACTTGACAATTTTTTCAGCAACGCTTTTAATGTTGTTGATGGTTTCATGCAAAAGGAACAAAGAGGTGGTAACTGCGCCTGTAAAGGACTTTCCAAGTATTGAAAATATTCTTCCGATTCAGTTGCCCGCGGAAACAAATTTCAAGGGTCAAACGGATAATTTCGAAATACTTGAAACGCATCAAGATGGAGGATTCTTAATCGTCAAAGTTGCCTATTCAGGTGGATGCAATGAACACTTTTTCGAAGTCTCTTGGGACGAACGTTATATGAAAAGTTTGCCTCCGCAGGTGAATGTTCGACTTACGCATGTCAACAATGACGATGCGTGCCGAGCACGAATAGAGAAAGAGCTTGCGATAGATCTTCGTAAGTTGTTTTTGAATATCCCCAACGATATAGTCGTTATTTTGAATGGAAATATGGAAGGGAAGATACTCGTGACTCCTCAAGAATAGGAATTCCAATAGCGCTCTTTTTTTGTAGTTTGGTTTTGAAAAGATTGAATTATCTTCACTTTTGAAACCAAACAACTCTATGATTAAAAAATTACTTTTCATTGTTGCCTTTTCGTTTGCATTTGCAGCAATGGCTCAAGTTTCTTTCGGCGGTTTTCCATACAATTGGGAAGATAAGCACGTAAGTTCACAAATATCATTCAACACGATGCCGGCCATAGACATGGAAGCTTTAGCTGCTGAAGATGCCGTTGTTGATCAATACAAGGAAGCGCCTTATCGCTTCGGCTTCGAACATGAAACTGCATTTGGGATTAATCAAGCCTCTTGGAGATCAATCGAAAATGAGAAGAGCATTTGGCAATTTGGAATTGAGTGCTCAGGCGCAAGGACAATCAACTTGATTTTTGAAGATTTCTTTCTTCCAAAAGGAGCTGAAATGTTTATCTGGTCTGCTGATCGCGAAGAGTTCTTGGGTTCTTTCAATCACAAGAACAACCAAGATTATCGTGTATTAGCAACGTCAATTCTTCAACACGAAAAAATAGTTATTGAAGTTCAAGCAAGCAATGCCGTGAAGGACCAAGTGTCATTTGTTATTTCAATGGTTGTTCACGGATACCGTCCGGTATTGATGAACCACTTTGCGGATTTCGATGAAGATCGTGGTCCATACGGAACAAGCGGGGCATGCAACAACAACGTGAATTGCGCGGTAGGGTCTGCTTGGCAGGTTGAAAAAAAATCAGTGGGTTTAATTTTAAGTGGCGGCAGTGCAAGCTGCACGGGAGCATTAGTTAACAATACAGCTAATGACGGCACTCCTTACTTTTTAACAGCCAACCATTGCTACTCAGCGGGATCCGGCCCAAGCTGGGTGTTCGTTTTTAATCACGAAACTTCAGGCTGCACCGGAACAACGGGTCCAACGAATCAAACTATTTCAGGATGCACATTGAAGGCAAAGAACGCAGGAAGCGATTTTTGTTTGGTTCAATTGAGTTCTACTCCTCCTGCAACATATAACGTGCAATACGCCGGATGGGATGCGAGTGATGCAGCAACAGTGACTTCAGCAGCATGTATTCACCACCCATCAGGTGATTTGAAAAAAATATCTTTTGAAAACAATGCAGTTCCTCAAGGTTCATGGTCAAGCGCTCAAACGTGGAATGTTCAACAGTGGGACGATGGGATTACTGAGGGAGGGTCATCAGGATCTCCCTTGTTCGACCAAAATCACAGAATTATTGGTCAATTGTTCGGTGGAGCTTCTGCTTGTAACGGTTCAACTGAAAACGGTCAGGGCGATTCATACGGTAGATTTGGCGTGAGCTGGGACGCAGGGGCTTCGGCATCTTCACGATTGAAAGAATGGTTGGATCCAGGAAATACAGGTGCACAAATTATGGATGGATATCCGACAGGTTCGGTAACGGTTCAGCTAGATGCTTCTGCTGCGAGTATTAGCAATGTCCCTTCCAACGTTTGTGGCAATTCGGTTTCTCCTGTTTTATCATTAATGAATAACGGAGCTACAACCCTAACATCTTGCACAATTCAGTATACTGTTAACGCAGGTTCGATTCAAACCATTAACTGGTCTGGATCAATTGCGCAGTATGCTTCGGCTAACGTAAATCTTCCAGCTATTGCACTGGTGAATGGCCCGAACACGATTATTGTGACTGTCGTTAATCCAAACGGTTCAACAGATCAGAATTCAAACAACAATTCTGTCTCGATCTCATGCAACGCTATAGTAGGCCCAACAGTAACCGTAACAGTGGACATCACTTTCGATAATTATTCGGAAGAAACATCTTGGGAAATTACTCAAAATGGAAACGTACTAGCTTCATCAAATGGGTTCTATCCTGCCGGAGCTACTTCAATAAGTGAATCGGTATGTCTTGCACCAGGTTGCTATGACTTCACTATTAACGACGATTATGGCGATGGACTTTGCTGTGAATACGGTAACGGAAGCTATGAGGTTTCTAACGCAGCAGGAACTTCATTGGCTGCCGGAGGCACTTTCACAAATTCTGAAACAACCAACTTTTGTGTTTCAGGAAATGGCGTCGACAGTATGACAGAAACAGCCATTACACTTTATCCAAATCCCGCACAAAATGAAATTCAATTGATCGGTGCTTTGGCAAACTCTGCCTTATACATAATTGATGTGGCTGGAAATGTTGTTGTTTCAACAAAAACATATAGCGCGAATGTTAAAGTAGACACGTCTTCTTTGGCTAACGGATATTATATCGTGAAGTTGGTTTCTACAGGTAAAGTAGATTCTCTTCCCCTTATCATTAAAAAGTAAAGAGATTCTCATCTATTGTGAATAAAAAGGGCTGGGTAACCGGCCTTTTTTATTGCTGCATACCGAAGTGCAGAGTAATTTCGCAGGACTCATGGAAAAAACAATTGCTATTTGGATTTGGAATTTCTCTATTCTTGAATTAGCGCTGCTGATTGTCGTGGTGCTTTCATTTTTTTGTCAGATTTATTACAACTTTAAATATTTTTTGTCTGCAACAAAGGGAAAGAAGGTTGAAGGAGATTCTCCTGATGGGGTCTCAGTTATAGTCTGTGCTCGAAACGAAGAGGCGAACTTAATTGAGTTGATTCCAATTATCATGGAGCAAGAGTTTCAGAAATTTCAGTTGATCGTTGTGAACGACAGCAGTTGGGACGACACTGCAGACATTCTGAAGGCATTGCAAGTTTCGTATCCAAGTATGCACATCATTGAAATAAATGAGGATAAGCAAATAATGCAAGGAAAGAAATTTGCCTTAACCTTAGGTATTAAAGCGGCGATGTATGACGTTGTGCTTTTGACCGATGCTGATTGCAGACCCACAAATAGCAATTGGATCACCGAAATGACAAGGGGAATTGGAGAGAGAAAAGAAATAGCTCTTGGTTTTAGTGGGTATAAAAAGTATCCGGGCTATTTAAACAAGCTCATTCGTTTTGATGCCTTTATTGCAGGTTTGAATTATTTAGGTTTTGCAAAAGTAGGAAGACCATATATGGGCGTTGGTCGGAATTTATGCTACACGAAAACCGCATTTTTTCGAATTGGCGGATTCCGTGCGCATTACAAATTGGCTTCTGGAGATGATGATTTGTTCGTGAAGGAAGCGTCAACGGCAAGAAATACGCAGAATGTATTTCATTACGAAGCACAAACAATATCAGAACCTCACAATTCATGGGCGAAATGGACTTTTCAAAAGAAAAGACATTTTACTACGGCGCCTCTTTATAAGGGAAGTGTGAAGTTTTCTTTGATGCTTTGGCCATTAACGTATTTTCTTTTGTGGATAGCCGCCATAGCCCTTTCCATCATTTATCCGAATCCAATCCTTTGGGCGGTTTTGGGCGGATTAATTTTCCTTCGATACCTCATTCAGTTTATTGTGTTAAATGTATCATGTAATAAGTTGAAAATTTCGAAAGATATTCTTTGGTTATTCCCCTTGTTAGAGCATCATCTTTTTTTAGTACATTCGGTCCTTTACCTGCATAACCTCGTTCGTAAACCACAGAAATGGAATTGATAGATCATTTATCGGATAAAGCCAAAAAGGACTACATGCTTGTGCAGCGTGCGTTGAACGATAAAGATCAACGAGCATACACCGAAATAATGGGTAGGTACAAAGATTCAGTCTACTACATGTTGCTGAAGATGGTAAACAATTCTGATGATGCAGAAGACCTAACCATTGAAACG
>CAMDFE010000124.1 GCA_945897395.1 Chryseobacterium gleum
ATGTCGAAAATGGCCAATCCAAGCAATACGCCAATGACGCTGAAAATAATTTCTGAAAGAATAATCAATGTTCTTCCAATTGAATTGAACTGCGTGATTAAGATTAAAACAATCAATCCAATGGCAATCAATCCTGCCATTCCCAAGAAACTCGCTGTCTCTTCTTGCTGCTCTTTCTCACCACCCATTTTCACGGTTACTCCCTTCGGCAAATTGTCGAACTCAGCAACTTTTTGTTCTATGGTTGCAACAACCTGATTCGGATTGAATCCAGTGAGGACATTCGATCCTAACGTAACAATACGCTTTTGATCTTTTCTGCGAATACCCGCATAGGTACTGCTATAGCCCACGTCGGCGAAGGCTGAAATAGGTATCTGACGAATTTGTCCCATCATGTTCATATCGCGGAAGGTGATGACCATATTGCGCACCTCTTCCAAGTTGTTGCGTTGATCTTCACGCAAACGAATTTGAATCGGATACTCATCTTCATTGTCGCGAAAGTTCGATGGATTGTCGATTCCGAAAATCGATTTGCGGAATTCCATACCTACTTGTGCCAATGACAGTCCTTCGCGATTCAATCGCTCGCGATCAATATCAATCACAATCTCTGGTTTGTTGCGTTGTAAGTCACTCTTCAATTCTTCAACACCTGGAATCTGTTGTGCGTCTAAATAATTCTTCAAATTCACACTCGCTGCAATCAAGTCTTCGAAATTCTCTCCGGTGATTTCCACAGCAATAGGCTTCGCTGTAGGAGGACCGCTTTGCTCTTGGTCAACAGAAATTTCAACCCCAGGAATTCCTTGCACTGCAGTACGAATTTTTTCTAAATAATCTAACGTGCTCTGTCCACCGCGTTTCGAAAATTCAACAAACCCAACACCCACTTTCGCTTTGTGCGAATACGGCGCTCGGTCATCTCGAGATTCATTCGCGCCAATGGCTACGTTCGTAATCACAGATTCAACAATCGGATTGTTTTCACCCAAGACGCTGTAAACGCGCTGCTCAATAATTTTCGCAACACTGTCCGTCGCTTCCGGCTTCGTTCCTACTGGAAGACTTGCATAGACATAAACGAAATTAGGATCTCCTTTCGGGAAGAAAACCACTTCAGGTTTGCGCAATCCGGTAACCATGAACGATAGAATTAACAGAGCCAACGTACTTAATAAAATCGTCTTCGGACGTGCTAAAGCCCAGGCTAAAAATCTTGCGTAGACCCCTTGAACACTTGGCCAAGTCTTGTGTTGGAAGCCTTCGATCAAGCGCTTCAAAATAAAACGATAGAAGATATAAATCATTAGCATGAAGATGGTGAAATTCCCCATACCTACATTTCCAGAAATATAAAATAGACTTCCAACTACAATGAAAATAACTGAAGTGATTCCCAATTTCTTGAGGTTCACTCCCTTGTTTTCTTTGTGCGGCTTCATGAAGTCTACTGCGAAAACAGGACTAATGATGTATGCAACAATCAACGATGCGCTAAGCGTAATGATTAGTGTAATGGGAAGGTATCCCATGAACTTTCCAATGACACCGTCCCAGAAGGCAAGCGGAACGAACGGTGCAAGCGTAGTTGCTGTTCCAGATAAGACAGGAAGGAAAATTTCTCCTGCTGCTTTCTTCGCTGCGATCTTAATTGGAACTTTTCCGTTATCGTAAATGCGGTGGGTATTTTCAACCATAACAATCGCGTCGTCTACCACAATTCCCAATCCGAGAAGGAAGGCGAACAAGACAATCATGTTCATGGTGAAGTCTAATCCGGGCAACAACAAGAACGCAATGAACATCGAAAGCGGAACCGACAATCCAACGAAAATCGCATTCGTTGCGCCCATGAAGAACATCAAAATAATCGTAACTAAAATGAATCCGATGATGATCGTGTTAATCAAATCGTGCAGCGTAATACGCGTGGTTCTACTCTGATCTCCTGTAACGACAACCTCTAAATCTTTCGGGAATTTGTTGGCTTTCATTTCAGCAATAATCTCCTGAATCTCGTCGGAAGCATTGATCAAATTCTCACCACCGCGCTTAATTACGTTTAACGTAATCACGTTTTTGTGATTCAATCTACCGTAACTCTCTTGCGTCTTGTGTCCGTCTACCACTTCAGCAATGTCCTTCAAATACAAATGCGCACCGGTTTGTCCAGATATAATTGAATTCTTAATTTCTTCAATATCCTTAAACTCACCACTCACGCTCAGTGAACGCTTCATGTCATCGAGTTCAACACTACCACCGCTGATGGTTAAGTTTTCGTAGTTCAACGTGCGTTCAATGTCGCCAATGCTAATTTTCGCGGCAGCGGCCTTGTACATGTCTACGTTCACTTGAATCTCGCGCTCCAAGGCGCCAACCATGTCAACACGCGTGATTTCCTTCATTCCTTCAATTTTATCTTGAAGTTCTTCCGCGTATTTTTTCAATTCATCGAGGCTGTAATTACCTGCAATGTTCACGAACAAAATAGGCATTTCCGAAAACTCAACTTCCATCACGTTCGGATCTGCAGGAAGATCTTGTGGAAGATCTTTCTTCGCTCTGTCTACCGCGTCTTTCACCTTTTGCTTCGCAACAGGCACGTCTACGTTCGTGTTGAATTCAACCACCACACTCGAGAAATCTTGAATGCTCGTGCTGGTTACTTTCTTCACACCGGCAATCGACTTGATTTGTTTTTCAATGTTTTTTGAAACCAAATTCTCCACGTCCTTCGGTGCTGCTCCGGGATAGACAGTACTCACATAAATGGTTGGAATAACAATGTCTGGAAACTGTTCCTTCGGAATGCTTCTGTACGTAAGAATACCCGCTAACGTAATGAATATCGTTAGCAAATAAATGGTAGTCTTATTGTCAATGGCCCAACTGGTGGGTTTGAATTCTTTAAATTTTTCTAGCATGATTCGGCTTCTTATAATTCAATGGCCATTCCTTCTGTTAACTCTGCGTAGCCCGTGGTGATTAACTTATCGCCAACGCTCAAACCGCTCGTCAATTCAGCATTTCCAGCATAAACTTGTCCAACAGTAACCGCTCTTCTGCGTGCAGTCAATACACCGTTTTCATTCACGGCAACATATACATACTGTAAGTTGTTTTCGTTTTGAATTAAATTCAACGGTGCTAAAATCGCTGCTGGATTTTCATAGTCTACGATCTTCATTACGCTCACCATATTCGGACGAAGCATTTCGTTTGAACCGGATAGTGTAGCTTCTGCGGTGAAGGTGCGAGACATTGGGCTAATGAATTTCGCGGTGAAGGAAATGCTTCCTTCAATTTCTGTACTGATGTCTGGGAAGTACAACAACACTTTGTTTCCTTTCTTCACTTTGTTCGCGTATGTTTCAGCAACTTCAGACTTTACCTTCAATGAAGCTAGGTTTACAATTCGGAAACAAGGATCAGGATTTTGTGCGGTTGCAAATTGTCCAACTCGTGCACCCACGTGATCAACAATTCCTGAAATGGGTGACTTCACTTTTGTTAATTCAATCTGCGCTTGCACGGCGTTAATCTGTTTGGATAACGCATCTACTTGCGTCTTCGTCTGAAGGTATTGCACTTCACTTCCGATCTTCTGATCCCACAAACGCTGTTGTCTTTGGAAAACGTCTTTCGCCAATTCCAACTGCGGTTGAATAGCTGCTATCTGCGCAGCATAAGCGCTGTTGTCTGTTTCAGCTAGAAGCTGACCCACTTGGACAGCATCACCTTCATTCACGTATATCTTCGTCACCAATCCAGGAATTTGCGGAGCAACAACTACGTTGTTTTCTGCATCTACTGTTCCTTGAATTTCAACACAGTGTTTGAACGGTGCAGTTACCACAACGGTGGTCATGATCTTTCTTGCTTTCGCAGCGTTGGTAATTCCCAACTCTTGTTCTAAGGCTGAAATTTTTCCGTCGAGTTCAGAACGCTTCGCTTTCAAATCGTTCAGTTCAGCTGCCTTGTCTTTCGATCCGCAAGAAGCCAACAACAAAGCAGCTAATCCTAATGAAGCTGCGATTTTAGAGATATACATGGATTTCATTTTTTCTTAAAATATTATAATGCGTTCAACGATTTTGAAAGTCGGGTTTGTGCGTTCATTAAACTTAAACGCGCTTGAATAAGTGATACTTGTGCTTGAAGCAATTGGGACGTTTGTCTCGACAATTCAAAACTTGAAGAAGTTCCTTGATCGAATTTAATTTCCGTCTTTTCCATGATACTTT
Source organism: Chryseobacterium gleum (assembly GCA_945897395.1). Classification (GTDB taxonomy): domain Bacteria; phylum Bacteroidota; class Bacteroidia; order Flavobacteriales_D; family Sanyastnellaceae; genus CAIZGX01. The sequence continues at coordinate 4,254 of CAMDFE010000124.1, forward strand.
CCGCCAAGATGTAAGATTGCATAGCCAAGTCTACATTCTGCGTAGCGTTCATGTATTCGGCATAGCCCACTTGATACTCTAGCTTCGCAGCATTGGTTGAAAACGCCAACGTCTCTTCCATACGCTTCACCTCTACGCCCGCGCGTTGAATGCTTTTTGATTTTGCTCCGCCTGAAACAATAGGAACGTTCATGGATATTCCCCACAATTGCGTTGGATACCAAGCTTCATCGCCGTCGAAGAAATTGAATTCTTGACGCTGTGCTTGTCTTTGAATACTGTAGAAAGCTGCCATGTTAGGAAGCAAGCGCGCTTGCTGATTTTTCACACTTAATTTCTGCAGTGCAAGACCGTCTTTAATAATTAGATTGTCAATCAGCACATCTGCATTGAAAGGCGATTGAACCAACTGTGCATTGAACGAATCTAAAATCGTTTTGCTGTTGTCGGCCAAGGTAATGTCCTCATCTACATTCATTCCAATGGTGAATTTCAACAACGTCTTTGCAATGAGCGCTTGTGTTTGAGCCGTGCGAATGCGCGCATCCAATTCATTCAACGAAAGGGTTAACTGTTCCACGTCTTGCGTCTCTACAAAACCCTCGTTCTTCAAGGCTTTCGTATGCTCGAGTGATGCCGCTAACAGCTCGCGAGAAGCAGTTAATAAAGCAATGCTTTCTTGGGCAATTACGGCTAAGTGATAAGCCTCTTCTGTAGCTTGTTTTATTTCTATCTCACTTTTAATGATGTTCTTGTTTTGCAGAGCAGCGTATGCTTTCGAAGCTTGTAAACCCACCAACCACGAACCATCGAACAACAACTGCGAAGCGTTGATACCAGCAGTTAATGTTTGAGGTACTCCGAATTGTACTGCCACATTTTGTCCCGGCATACCGAAGAAATCTCCAGGTAAAATGCTTGTCGGACGATCAATGAAATTCTGGTATTGAACAGAACCGCTGATTTGCGGAAGACCAATGGCAATCAGTTCTTCGGTCTGAAGCTTCGCTGTTTGCGCATCGAGTGTTTTCGTTTTCACCTGGAAGGCATTCTTTACTGCGAACTCTTTTGCTGCAGCTAGAGTAAGCGCCTGCTGAGCGGTTCCAAGCGAAACAAAACCAAACACCACCAACAAGAGGGCGGTTATTTTTTTGTTTATGTTGAATTGTATCATGAATTGAATTAT
>CAMDFE010000125.1 GCA_945897395.1 Chryseobacterium gleum
GAGAACCTGACTTACGTAATCTGCTAGACCACGTGCCTTGATTTCGCTCTCAATAAATTCCTTAACCTTTTTTTCCTTCCCGCTAATGGCGCGAACCACGTACCACTTTTTTACAATATCGCTCATTATTCCGAGTTGTTATGTTAGGCAATAAAGTCATAAATCATTTTAATGATTCCCTTGCCGAAGGCAAAGTCTATTAAAAAGATCAAGGCTCCCAAAACCAGAATGGATATGAATGTAAGTACTGTGCTTTCTTGCAATTCCTTCCAAGCAGGCCAAGTTACTTTATTCATCAACTCATCGTATGATTCCTTCAAATATGTAATAATTGCTGCCATAACTTTTAGTTTTCGCACGGGCGCCTGGACTCGAACCAAGATCAACGGTTTTGGAGACCGCTATTCTACCATTGAACTACGCCCGTAAGGTTGTTTCTATAAATGTCAAAAGTGAAGACAGAAACTTACGCAGTTTCCGCCTTCACTATGTTGTACTAAATATTACTTAATGATATCAGTTACTTGTCCAGCACCAACGGTACGGCCACCTTCGCGTATAGCGAAACGAAGACCTTTGTCCATTGCGATTGGAGCAATTAATTTAACAGTGATAGATACGTTATCTCCAGGAAGTACCATTTCGCGACCAGCATCTAGAGAAATCTCTCCAGTTACGTCAGTTGTACGGAAGTAGAACTGTGGACGGTATTTGTTATGGAATGGAGTGTGACGTCCACCTTCTTCTTTCTTCAATACGTAGATCTCAGCTTTGAATTCAGTGTGAGGAAGGATTGAACCTGGAGCACAGATAACCATACCACGACGGATATCACTCTTTTCAATTCCACGCAACAACAAACCAACGTTGTCACCTGCTTCTCCGCGATCTAAGATCTTACGGAACATCTCAACACCAGTACAAACTGATTTTAATTTTTCTTCGTTGAAACCAATGATATCAACCTCATTTCCTGTGTTGATAACACCACGCTCGATACGTCCAGTTGCTACGGTACCACGACCAGTGATCGTAAATACGTCCTCAACAGACATCAAGAAAGGCTTCTCAGTTTCACGAGGAGGAATTGGAATCCAAGTGTCAACTGCAGTCATTAATTCCATAACTGTAGCAACCCATTTTGCATCACCATTCAATGCACCCAAAGCAGAACCTTGGATTACAGGAGTATTGTCTCCATCGTACTCGTAGAAAGAAAGTAATTCACGAATCTCCATTTCAACTAACTCTAACAATTCTGGATCATCTACCATGTCAACTTTGTTCATGAAAACCACAATACGTGGAACACCAACTTGACGACCTAATAGGATGTGCTCGCGAGTTTGTGGCATTGGACCATCTGTAGCTGCAACAACTAGGATAGCACCGTCCATTTGCGCAGCACCAGTAACCATGTTCTTAACATAGTCAGCGTGACCTGGACAGTCAACGTGAGCATAGTGACGACTTGCTGTTGAGTACTCAACGTGAGCAGTGTTAATAGTGATACCACGCTCTTTTTCTTCAGGAGCGTTATCGATAGAGGCGAAATCACGCTTCTCTGCTAAACCTTCACCAGCCAATACGTTGGTGATGGCAGCGGTTAACGTAGTTTTACCGTGGTCTACGTGACCAATAGTTCCAATGTTCACGTGGGGTTTGGAACGGTCAAATGCTTCTTTAGCCATTGGGTTGTTTGTTTGTTTGTTTTTTTATTTCTTTATTAAATAGCCTTTCTTATTTGTTCAATTGCAAAACTTAAATCACTTTGTACGTTTACGCTTCTATTCATTCAACTTCTCTGTAGAGCCGTTGAGGGGATTTGAACCCCTGACCTCTTCCTTACCAAGGTAGTGCTCTACCCCTGAGCTACCACGGCTTTTGGGAAAGTAGAGCGGGAGACGAGGCTCGAACTCGCGACATTTAGCTTGGAAGGCTAATGCTCTACCAACTGAGCTACTCCCGCTTTTTATTGACCGACAGTCATTCCACCCTAATGAGCAGTAAAGAGTGGGGAGAACAGGATTCGAACCTGTGAAGGTGTACACCAACAGATTTACAGTCTGTTCTCGTTGGCCGCTTGAGTATCTCCCCTTTGGAGCCGGTGGAGGGATTCGAACCCCCGACCAGCTGATTACAAATCAGCTGCTCTGGCCAGCTGAGCTACACCGGCGTCAAAACGTTTTTAGTGATTCAAAGAACTACAACAAAAACAACCCCAATCCGTAAATTGGGGGTGCAAAGGTAGTTATTATTTTGACATATCCAAACTCTAATGCAATTTTTTTTACTGCTTTTCCTTATTTTTTTCAATCTGGTGCTTCAGCGCATCAACAGCCAAATCCGTAGCTTCTTCGAATGTCTTGCATTGCTTTTTTGCAAAGAGCTCTTTTCCAGGTACTTTTAGTATTATTTCCGTGATTTTGTTCTCCTGATCGGCATTTTTATCCAATCGTAATAAAATTTCAGCTTTATGTATCGCCGGATGAAAAACACCTAACTTTTTTGTTTTCTCCTCAACGAATTCGATCAACTTTAAGTCGGCGTCGAAATGAATACTTTGAACTGTGATTTGCATAGCGATTAGTTTTTAGGTGATTTATTTTCTCTTGGGTGCAAATGAGAATGGATACGTTTCAAACGATCGGTGCTCAAATGGGTGTATACTTGCGTGGCAGCTAAATTAGCATGACCTAAGATTTCTTTGATGTGATTCAAATCGGCCCCGTTGTTCAGCATGTGAGTAGCAAAACTATGGCGCAAAACGTGAGGACTTTTTTTCTTCTGAGTCGTAACAAGCGATAAGGAGGATTTAACCCTTCTATAAAAGCTCGACCTACTTAACGGTCGTCCCTTTTCGTTCTGAAACAATGCAGCTTCACTGTTAATTAATTGAGCCGAGCTCATATGCAATTTTAACTTTTGAATCATTTCTTCGTTAACGGGCACATACCTGACTTTGTTTCGCTTGCCTAAAACTTTTATTTGACCCATTCCAAAGTCAATATCACGATGCCGAAGTCCCATCATCTCGGATAGGCGAATTCCAGTTTCGTAAAACAGTTGAATCATCAGCGCATTAACTTTTTCGGAATAAATATCTGTATCGTCGAGCCGATACAAATCGAGCCCTTGTTTCTCTTGCAGTGTTTCAGGCAAGCGGGAGGGACGTTTAGGCTTCGTAACTCCTTTTGATGGATTAATATCAATCTCCTTCCGCTTCATTAAAAATCGAAACCAAGCGTTGAGCGCAGATAATTTACGATGAATGCTGCGCTCCGAAATATCCTGAATCATTAACTCACTTATCCAACTTCGAATATGCGTGGTTTGCACACTTGCAACATCGGTAATCTCAAATTGAACGAGCATGAATTCTTCGAATTGGCCTATATCGCTGCGGTAAGCCGAAACTGTATGAACAGAAGACCGCTTTTCGCTGGTTAAGTATTCAAAGAATGGAGTAATGTTCACTTGGTGAAAATAAAAAAGGTCTTGGAAAAACCCAAGACCTTTGATAAATATTGTTCAATTCAATTAAGAATTCTCTTCACGCTTCATTGCAGCAATGTAAACAGCATGTTTCATTTCGTCACGACGACGAACACTTTTCTTAGTGAATTGTTGACGAGCACGCAATTCTTTTACAACACCTGTTCTTTCAAATTTCTTTTTGAACTTCTTAAGTGCCTTGTCTATGCTTTCGCCTTCTTTTACTGGAATAATTAACATGTCTTTTCTGTTTCTTTAATTGGGCGACAAAAGTAATGAACTTTTCCCATTCTCCAAATCTTATTTAAGAATTTCTCTAGAAATTACTATTTTTTGGATTTCCGAGGTGCCTTCACCAATGGTACAAAGCTTTGAATCGCGGTAAAACTTTTCTACAGGGAAGTCTTTCGTATAGCCATACCCACCAAAAATCTGAACGGCCTCGGTCGACACTCTAACAGCGACTTCAGAGGCATAATATTTTGCCATTGCAGATTCCTTAGTAAGTTTCTTTTTACTGTTTTTCAAATGAGCAGCCTGTAGCAAAAGCAATTCCGCAGCCTCAATGTCAGTTCGCATATCAGCAATTTTAAATGCAATGGCTTGGAATTGTGAAATAGGTTTCCCAAATTGCTCTCTTTCTTTTGAATACTGAACGGCCGCTTCGTAAGCACCTTTCGCAATTCCTAGTGAAAGGGCTCCAATGCTAATTCTCCCTCCATCTAAAATCTTCATAGCCTGGCTGAATCCTTCGCCAACCTTTCCCAATATTTGACTTTCGTGAATTCGGCAATCTTCAAAAATTAGTTCTGCCGTTTCTGAGGCACGCATTCCTAATTTATTTTCCTTCTTTCCTCCGCTGAATCCCCGTGTATTTCTTTCAACAACAAATGCTGTTATCCCATGAGAATCTAGCAGATCACCTGTTCTTACAAGTACCACAGCTACTTCTCCGCTAATGCCGTGTGTAATCCAGTTTTTAGTGCCGTTAACGACCCAATATTCTCCGTCTTTAACAGCAGTGCACTTCATGCGCATAGCGTCAGAGCCAGTATTCGCTTCGGTTAATCCCCATGCACCTACCCATTCGCCTGAGGCCAATTTTGGAAGATACTTTTGCTTTTGTTCTTCGTTTCCGAATTCTAAAATATGATTGGTGCAAAGCGAATTGTGCGCAGCAACACTGAGTCCAATAGATCCGCAAACTTTTGAAATTTCAACGATACATGCGATGTACTCGTAATAACCTAATCCAGCTCCGCCATATGCAGATGGCACGAGCACGCCCATAAGGCCAAGCTCACCCATTTTACGAAACAATTCTTTTGGGAAAATTTGTTCTTCGTCCCAGTGCATGACATGCGGTCTGATTTCTTTTTCAGCGAAGTCACGTACCATTTGCGAGATCATTGCTTCGCTTTCTTCTTGTTTGAAGTTCATGGTTCAGTTATTCTAATTTTTTTAATACGATGCAAAAGTATGTATGGTAGCGTTATTCAAACCAATGATTTCTCTTCCTTTTAGAAAATTTAATTCCATGAGGAATGAAAAGGCTACTAATTCGGCACCGGTGCTTTTTATTAGCTGGGCGGCTGCATGCGCTGTCCCGCCAGTTGCTAGAACGTCGTCATGAAGGACAACGCGATCGTTTGATGTTAATGCCGTTTCCTGAATTTCAATCTCGGCATTGCCGTATTCTAACGAATAGGAGATGCCTGAAACAGCTCCTGGAAGCTTGCCTTTTTTTCTGATGCAAATAAAGGGTATTCCAAGTTCAAGGGCTAGCGGCATTCCCAATAAAAAGCCTCTGCTTTCCATGGCAACTAGGGCAGTCGGATTGTGCGTTCTGAGTTCCTTGGCCATCTCCAAAACCAACTCTTTAATGAGATTGGCATTTCGGAAAAGAGGTAGTATCTCTTTGTAAATTATCCCTTCG
>CAMDFE010000126.1 GCA_945897395.1 Chryseobacterium gleum
TTCAGAAACATCCTCTTCAATACTTCTATATAGCATTTTATGTTCGAAGAATAAAACTGGATTTGGATCTTCAAAGGATTGACACAACAAGCCTTTGGCGTCGGAAGGAAAAGCAGGATAAGCAATCTTCAAACCTGGTGTATGGAAGAACCAAGCTTCATTACTTTGACTGTGGAATGGTCCCGCTGCTGCGCCACCACCTGTTGGCATGCGCACAACAACGTCTGCGTTTTCCGCCCAACGATAATGGAGCTTCGCCAAATTATTTACAATCTGATTGAATCCACAAGTCACGAAATCTGCGAATTGCATTTCCACCATGGCCTTGTAACCTTTCATGCTCAACCCCAATCCTGCGCCTACAATAGCTGACTCACACAAAGGCGTATTGCGAACACGACCTTTACCGAATTCCTCAAGGAATCCTTCGGTTACTTTAAATACTCCTCCGTATTCCGCAATGTCTTGTCCCATTAAAACCAAACGTTCGTGCTTGCGCATGCTTTCGCGCAGTCCGTCTTGAATGGCATCTATGAATCTCATTTTCTTTTTGGTTGAAGACGCCGGGATTTCGGCGTTTGAAAACGGAGCGAACAAATCTTCAAATTCCTCTTCCTCATTGACTTCAATATCGGGTTCTGCGTAGGCCGCTTTTAAATTCGTGTTGATTTTATTTTTCAACTTTAAATTCATTTCCTCTACATCGGCTTGAGTAATTAATTTCTCTTCCAATAAAAACTGCTCATACATCGCAACGGGGTCTTTCTTCGACCATTCGTCTATCATTCCTTCTGGATAATACTTCGTTCCACTCGCCTCTTCGTGTCCGCGAACGCGGAAAGTCATGCACTCTAAAATAATAGGACGTGGATTCTTACGTATGCTTTCAGCAATCTTTTTAACCGTTGAATAAACTTCAAGAATATTGTTTCCGTCTATTTGAATGGCATCTTCTTTCGGCATTCCATATCCGATTGCTTTATCTATAAACTGCTTGCAGCGAAATTGCTCACGACTTGGCGTAGACAAACCCCATGCGTTATTCTCAATACAAAAGATAACCGGCAGATCCCAAACGGTTGCCACATTCAATGCTTCATGAAAATCTCCTTCGCTTGCACCACCGTCTCCACTGAATACTATTGTTGCTTTTTCAGAGCCTTCCAATTTATTAGCTAGCGCTATTCCGTCTGCAATGCCCAGTTGTGGACCCAAATGAGAAATCATTCCAACAACATGGTGCTTCTTCGTTCCGAAGTGAAACGAACGATCGCGCCCTTTTGTGAATCCGTCTTTCTTTCCTTGAAATTGAAGGAATAGTTGTTTTAAATCTAAATTTCTAGAAGTGAAGATTCCCAAATTGCGGTGCATGGGTAAAATAAATTCATCATCATCCATTGCCATTCCTACACCCACGGAAATTGCTTCTTGTCCGTAGGAAGAGAACCATTTCGAGATCTTCCCCAAACGCAATTGACTTAGCATCTTATCCTCGATTAAACGGGGCAATTTAATTGCTTCGTACAATGCCAATAATTCTTCCTTCGAAATGTCCTTTTTATTGAATTTCATATTGCTCGAATTGAGCCGCTAAAGTAATCCGAATGCGGCACCCTTAAAATTTTCTTCACATTTTTTAACATTCTGTTAGGATTTAAATTTAAATTAGCGCGATATTTTCGCACACATTAATAAATACAAAGTTGTTTTTATGAAACTATTAAACGAAATTAAACAAGAAATTGCGCGCCGCGAGAAAGAACTAAATTCATTGGTAGACGCTGCAAATCTTATTGCTTCACTTCAAAGCGGTAGAGGCAGAAAGGTTAAAATCACAAGTAAAATTGCTTCTATCTTAAGCAAAGCTGGCACATCAAAATCATCAGCAAGCTCGGAGCGTCGCGGTCGTCCAAAAGGATCTAAAAACAAACCAGGTGCAAAGAAAACAGGACCGAAAAAAGAGACTGTTGTATCGGCAGCGGTAACACCAGCAACTCCTGCGGCTCCTAAAGTTTTGAAAAAGCGCGGAAGAAAGCCAGGTTCAGTAAAAGCTAAAGTTGCTAAGACTGCAAAAGCAGGAAAAGCGGTGAAAGCCTTATAATATTTTTTTTATCATCTTTTTTGGTTGAATAGACCAACAGTATGAACACTATTGAACTTCAAGTAAGTCCTGCCCAATCGGCCGACTTCAATTATTTAGAGGAGAAAATTCAATTCACGTTGAATTTATCTCCTCTTTCTTTTAAATGGCGTATCGACAAAAAATCAATCGACGCACGGAAGCGAACAGCAATTGTCCTTCTTCGAATTTCGGTCATTGCTGCGAATGAAGAATTCCCTTCAGTGCACCAAAGAGAATTCAAACAAGAATTAAAAGGTTCTGCTATAATTATTGGAGCGGGGCCTGCAGGATTGTTTGCCGCATTAAGATTGCTTGAATTGGGTGTTAAACCCATTATTCTTGAAAGAGGAAAAGATGTTCGTGCGCGGAGACGCGATCTCGTTGAAATTACGCGTAACGGAATTGTGAACGAAGATTCCAATTATTGCTACGGGGAAGGCGGTGCTGGAACATATAGCGACGGGAAGCTTTACACACGAAGCACCAAAAAAGGAAGCGTGGTTCGCATCTTAGAAACGTTGGTTCAATTTGGAGCGAACGAAAATATTCTAACTGAAAGTCATCCGCATGTAGGGACAAATAAACTTCCACAAATTATTGCCAACATGCGTGATAGCATCTTGGCGAATGGCGGAGAAATTCATTTTGAAGAAAGAGTCATTGATTTCAAATTAGGAAATGACGTTATACAGGAGGTAAAAACAGCCAAGGGAAATTCTTTTCAAGCCGACAGTATTTTGCTCGCAACTGGACATAGCGCGCGAGACATCTTCGAACTGCTCCATGCAAAGAACATTGCACTCGAAGCAAAGCCTTTCGCCATAGGTGTTCGAATTGAACACGACCAACGAACAATTGATAAACTTCAATACAAGTGCGACGACCGTGGAGAATTTCTTCCTCCAGCGAGTTACTCCGTTGTTACGCAAATAAATGATCGCGGAGTGTATTCGTTTTGCATGTGCCCTGGCGGAATTATAGCACCCTGTGCAACTTCGCAGGAAGAAATTGTAACCAACGGATGGTCGCCAAGCAAGCGTAACAATCCCTGGGCTAACTCAGGCATTGTGGTTGAAGTGAAGTTGAGCGATCTAGAAAATCTAAATTATTCCGGGCCTCTTGCTGGAATGCATCTTCAACAAGCCATTGAAAAGAAAGCCTATGAGTTGGGAGGTTCCAATCAATTCGCTCCCGCGCAACGCGCGACAGATTTTATCTACAATAAGAAAAGCACCACTCTTCCAGACACTTCTTACAGTCCAGGAATAACATCAACAAACCTTAGAGATTTATTCCCGAAATTTATTTCGGAGTGTTTAATCGGTGCGCTTCAACATTTCAATACTAAGATGCCGAATTTCTCGGGACCGAATGCGTTGTTATTGGCTCCTGAAACACGCACATCTTCCCCAGTGAGGATTCCTCGCGACAAAGAGTTGTTTAATCATCCTGAAATAAAAAATCTATTTCCTTGCGGTGAAGGTGCCGGTTATGCCGGCGGAATTGTATCTGCTGCAATAGACGGAGAGCGCTGCGCAGATGCTATTTCAGAATTTATTTCGAAAAAGAAGAATCTATAAGTCCGGCTAATTCTTCGCCAATAAGCGAACCAATGGCCACTCCTATTCCTCCGAGGCAGGTGCCGACAAATACATTTTTTTCCACTTCCCTTACAATAGGACGCTCATCTTTCCCCACCCCTAAAATACCACTCCAAGCCAAATCAATTTCTATTTTAGAAGTCGTGTGTATTTTATGTTGAAGGAAATTTGCAAGCGCACTTACAACTTCTTCCGTGTTGCCTTGAAGGCTTGTGGACTCTGTATTTGGAAATAAATGACGCATTCCGCCCATTAAGATTCTTCCATCTATATTCCGAAAATAATTGAATCCTTCTTGATGATGAAAAGTTCCGTCTAATTTTAAATCGGGAATGGGTTTCGTGACTATTACTTGATTTCGCTTTGAAGTCATCTGAAGCTCTACAAACAAATTAGCATGAAAAGAACTTGTGCAAAATGCCAGTCTCTTCGCCATCCAATTTCCAACAGTAGTATTCACTTGCAATTCACTTCCACTCGAATGAAATCCGATAACTTCAACCCCATTGAACAGCTGAACACCTATGTTCAATGCTCTTTCACGCATAGCACGAAGTCTTGCGCCGGTGTCTAATCCGCCTTCGTATTTATTCGAAATAACACCAATTAAATTTCTTATTCCTTGAAATTCATTGACGTTAATAACGGTGTAGGGGCGTATTCCCAAGGCTCTTTCAAAGGCTTCATTGAATTGATCAACGTATTTGGAACACTTATTAAAACTCACTGAATCTTCATCAAAAAACAATTCGTTCCCACCGTTCCATTCAAGCTTCAATACATCTTCAGAATAATCACTCACCAATTTTTCAATCCCCCGAAATCGTTTAATCCCGAGGCTTACAACTTCCTCAAACGACATGTCTTTCATGTCATCGACAAATTCAGAAACGCTTCCAAAGCAAGCGAATCCTGCATTCTTTGAACTGGCTCCATCGCTTAACCAACCTCGTTCTAACACTCCGATTTTTAAATCGGGATTTTTACTCTTCAATTCTATAGCCGTCGAAAGACCAGTAATTCCTGCACCTACAACGAGCACATCGTAGCCCTCTAAAAACGTCTCTCTTTCCCAATAACTCGTATTCATAAAACAAATCTGCAAAAAAAATCGCGGGTCACACAATAAAAAATAATTTACTGAAGGGCAATTAATAAAAAATAAATAGCGTTACTAAGAAGAACCACTAAAGCCCAACGCTATGAAAAAATTAATTGCTGTTTTATTTTGCGCTGGTTACTTCCTGACCGCTCAAGCAAATTCAACTATTGTCATTGAATTTGAAAAGGACTCTGAGAAATTCAACGAAGCCACCATTCGCGCGTTATCAGTCTACGCCGAAGAACTTTATTTAGCCAAAGGCATTAAAGTCACATTGCAAGAACCAAATAGGAATGCAGATGCGAAAAAACAGGCGCTGTTTTACAAGAGAGAAAAAGAACTAAGAGAGTACTTCAAGGAAGAACATTTAAACTTCGACCGCATCTCATTTAATTATGAGCAGGAAGGGAAAAAGAAAGCTCCTGTAATTTCAGTTGAAATTGTTCCACACGCTGTAGTTGCCGAGATCATCCGTCCAGACAGCACTTTCACAAACAAAAACGATATTTCTATTACCTGCGGATACAACGACCTTGAATTAGCA
>CAMDFE010000127.1 GCA_945897395.1 Chryseobacterium gleum
GTCACGGAAATCGCGCGGAGGAATTGGCTTTCACCTCGCATTGGCGATCATCATCGGTTTCATCTTTATTTTCATTTCTCGTATTACAGCAGTAAGTGCAATGAACTTAGGAGTGCCCAGCGAATTAGCGGTATGGTTACCTAATTTACTTTTCGGAATACTCGCATTTATACTGCACAAAAAAGCTCAGAAATAATGACAAAAAAAAGAATTTTAATCACCGGTGCAACCAGTGGAATTGGCGCGGCAACTTATGAATTGGCTATTAAAAATGGACATGCTGTTTTTATTGCAGGACGAAATGAAGCCGTTTTAGCCGAAATGGCTTCAAAAAACGCGAACACTTTTTTCCTAAAGACAGACGTGACGAATGTTGAAGAAGTAGAGGCTATGACCAGCGCTGCGGTTCTGCAGATGGGCGGAATTGATGTCTTATTGAATAACGCCGGATTAGGAATTTTCGATTTGTTGGAAGATGCGAAATTGGAAGATTGGCACACCATGGTAGATGTGAATATTAAAGGAGTGCTAAATGTTCTACACACTTGTCTTCCGCATTTGGTGGCCTCTACAGGACATATAATCAATCTCGGATCCTTAGCTTCTCACTTTGTGTTTCCCAATTCTGGAGTCTATAGCGCAACGAAACATGCTGTTTTCGCGATTAGCGAGAGCATTCGTACTGAACTTGCAAAAAAAGTTCGTGTAACCACGATTAGCCCTGGATCCGTTAACACTCCTTTTGTTGAACAGACGAAAAACGAAGCGTTACTTGCGCAATTCCGTCCAAGCTTCGCGGCTGGAATGCCCGTTGAATGGGTTGCTCAGCAAATCATGAATGCGATTGAAGTTCCCGACGGGGTAAATGTGAGCGAAATAATCATGCGTCCGTTTCTTCCAGAGAAAAAATAAACAATTTGTGAAATATTCTTAATAAGTTCTTTTTCTCAAAGGCCTTAAATAGTCCTATTTTTGCGCGTTGCCCAAAAAAGCAACGCTCGGATGTATGGGTGAAGAACTAATAGAAAGAAAAAAGCTATACGACTATCAAGAAAAAGCCCTTGAGCGAATCTTTGCGCGTATTCATGAGTTTCCCACCAATTACAATTTATGTTTTCAGCTTCCCACAGGCGGAGGGAAAACAGTTATTTTTTCTGAAATAGCTCGTCGATATATTCAGGAAACAGGAAAGAAAGTTCTCATTCTCACTCATCGAATTGAATTATTCAGTCAGACCAGCAATGTCCTGAATAATTTTTCAGTAAAGAATAAAATCATTGTCAGCAAAGTCAAGCAATTACCCGATGAATCGGATTACGAATGCTTTGTTGCAATGGTTGAAACACTTCACAATCGTTTACGCGACGAAAAAATGGAATTCGCGAATTTAGGATTGGTTATCATTGATGAAGCCCACTACAACTCATTTCGAAAACTATTCGGATGGTTTGAAGAACAGGTGATTCTCGGTGTCACGGCAACTCCTTTGAGCAGTAACATTAAGCTTCCTCTAAAAGACAACTACCACGATTTAATCATTGGCGAAAGCATTGGCAATCTAGTAGGACGAGGATACCTTGCCAGAGCTACTACATACAGTTACGATGTCAGCTTGCATTCTTTGAAAGTTGGAATAACCGGAGACTATACCGTGAGCAGTTCCGAGAAGCTTTATGGAAATATGTATATGCAAGAAAAACTGCTCTACGCCTATGAGCAAAAAGCAAAGGGAACAAAGACTCTAATCTTCAACAACGGTATTAACACATCGAAACAAGTTTTTCATTTGTTTCGTGAGCAAGGATATGAAATTCGACATTTAGATAACACACACAACGAACAAGAGCGCCGAGAAATTCTCGATTGGTTTAAAAACAAACCCGACGCCGTATTGTCATCTGTTTCGATTTTAACCACTGGTTTCGATGAACCATCTGTAGAAACAATCATTATCAATCGCGCAACCAAATCCCTGACGCTCTATCATCAAATGATTGGACGTGGTTCGCGAATTTTCAAAGAGAAAAAAGAATTTACTGTTATTGATTTAGGAAATAACGCAAAGCGCTTTGGGCTTTGGGAGCAGTTCATTGATTGGTTCGACATCTTCGCACATCCGCACAACTACTTAGAGAGCATTGTGAGCGACGAACAGATGTCGCGTGAAATGAAATACGAAATGTCGCCTGAGATTCGCGATATGTTTGCGTTGTCTCCGGTGATCGACTTCGACATAAAAGAAGAGTATTTGCGCATTACGCGTTTCGGGGAAAAAGGAAAAAGCGTACTTGACAAAAGCATGCAACAACATGCCACGATTATTCAAGAAAACGCACCAACGTTAGAAAGAGCTTTCGAACTGCTAAAAATTCTAGATCAAGATATAAAGAGCCGTATGAAGCAATACAGTTATTGCATTTCAAAAAGCACCGATAGTTATCTAGATTGGCTGAAGGAAGAGTACATTCGTAAACTTCGTCTGGACCTGGGAAATTTATACAGCCCAGATGTAAATGAAGATTAAACAATTCCATATTTTTCTTGTTTTTAAATAGACATTATGAAATTTATCCTTCCACATAAAAACGATTTTTCTGCCTCGCTTGTAGTATTTCTTGTTGCACTCCCTTTGTGTCTTGGAATCGCGTGTGCTTCAGGACTTCCTGCGATTACAGGGGTTATCTCAGGAATATGCGGTGGTCTCCTCGTTGGTGCATTAAGCGGGTCGCAGCAAAGTGTTAGCGGACCAGCCGCCGGTCTATTGGTCGTCGTTACGACTGCTATATCTAGTTTAAACAATGACTTTTCGTTATTCTTCACTGCTGTTTTACTAGCAGGGCTTATTCAAGTTGTTTTGGGAATATTGAAAACTGGTTTTTTGGGGGGATTTATTCCCACTTCAGTGATTAAAGGAATGATGGCAGCCATTGGCTTCATTTTAATATTTAAGCAAATCCCTCACCTTGTCGGATTCGACGGGGACTTTGAAGGGGACGAAAGTTTCTTTCAGCGAGATGGAAACAATACCATCACAGAACTTTTTCATGCGACCATTCACAGCGAAGCTGTTTTAATAGGACTAAGCTGTTTGATTTTATTAATTATTCTCGATACACCCCGAATAAAAAAGTCAATAGTTTTAAAAATAGCCCCTCCATTCTTAGTCGTTGTTGTATTGGGTATATTCTTAAATCTGTACTCCTCTTTTTTTGGTATCACTGAGCAACTCGGAAATGAACACCTGATTCAGCTTCCTCCGTTAAGCACAGCTGCCGATTTATTCCTATGGAACAAATTCAGTTTGGATAGTTTGCTTAACTCTGCAGTTTGGATGCAGGCTTTCATTATTGCTATTGTTGCCAGCTTAGAAACCATATTAAATATTGAAGCCACTGACAAATTCGACGAGGAGAAACGGATTACGCCTCCTAACCGAGAACTAGTTGCTCAAGGTATAGGCAATATATTCAGCGGTTTATTTGGTGGTCTGCCTGTAACATCTGTCGTTGTGCGCAGCTCTTCGAATAGACTAGCGGGTGCTAAAACAAAATGGTCTGCAATTCTTCATGGATTTTGGTTGCTTTGTGCCATTCTTTTTTTAGGACAATACCTCAACCTAGTTCCTCTCTCGGCATTGGCTGCGATTCTCATATTTGTTGGGTACAAATTAACTAAGCCGTCTATTTTTCGAGATCTTTGGTCTGAGGGCATTTCTCAATTCCTTCCTTTTATTGCGACATTCCTAGCCATCTATTTTAGCGATATGCTCAAAGGTGTGCTAATTGGAATTGCATTCGGCATGTTTTTCATTATTCGAACGAATTTCAAAAGTGCAATTCAAATTACAAAAGGCGACAACAACGATATACTTCTCCGCTTTCGGAAAGATGTTTCGTTCTTGAATAAACCATTATTGAAGAAAACATTTATGCGTATTCCTCCAAATAGTTATTTATTAATAGATGCCCGTAAATGTGAATTCATGGATCCGGATATTATTGAAATTATTCAAGATTTTGTCATAAGTTCGAAATCGAAAAACATTAGAATTGAACTCAATAAAAACAATTGGGGAGAATTGCCTCAAGTGTTAAAAACTCTAAAACTCTAAACCTTAAAAGTACATGCCAAACATTGACAAGCTTTTACTTGAGAACAAAGCATGGGCTCAAGAGAAACTGGAGGAAAATCCAGATTATTTCAAAAAACTCGCTGCCCTTCAAACTCCTGAATATTTATGGATCGGCTGTTCTGACAGCCGTGTGCCTGCCAATGAAGTAACAGGAACGGCTCCCGGAGAAATCTTCGTGCATAGAAATATTGCCAACATGGTGGTGCATACCGATATTAATTTATTGAGCGTTCTAACCTATGCAGTAGATGTTCTTGAAGTGAAGCATATCATTGTTTGTGGCCATTACGGATGCGGCGGTGTTAAAGCTGCAATGGGCAACAACTATTTACCATTGATTAACCACTGGCTTCGTAACATTAAAGATGTTTACAGAACGAATCGAGCGGAACTGCAATCTATTCAAGATGAAGAAAAACAATTCGACCGATTGGTTGAACTCAATGTGCTTGAGCAAGTTCATCACCTTGCTGAAACAAACATCGTTCAGGGTGCGTGGAAGAAGCGTGAAATGCCTTTGGTTCACGGTTGGGTGTATGGACTTAACAATGGCATAATAAAGCCTCTTGTTACGATTGGACCCGAAAGCGAAATGGATCCGTTGTACAAGTACACCAATCTATAACGGAAAACGACTGAGCGGCACCATTTTCAGATCTGAAACTTGATTTTCAAGAAGTGAAAAATGTGCAGCTACCCCTATCATTGCAGCATTATCTGTGCAATATTTAAACGGAGGAATGAAGACTTCAACTTCATTTTTTCTTCCATATTCAACAAGTTGCTTCCGCAATTCACTGTTCGCTGCAACACCTCCACAAATAGCTATTTGAGTAACCTGTGTTGAAGTCAATCCTCTTTGAATTTGTCGAAGCAAATACGTGACTATGGTATGTTGAAACGATGCACACAAATTCGCTCTATCTTCTTCAATGAAATTCTGATTTAACTTCTGACTATCGCGCAAGAAATACAACAATGAAGTTTTCAATCCAGAAAAACTAAAATTCAATCCTTCTACTTTCGGTATTGGGAAAGTGAATTTTTTCGCGTCTCCATTCTGCGACATTTTATCAAGCAAAGGACCGCCTGGATAATCTAACCCCAAAACCTTCGCAGCCTTATCAAACGCCTCACCTGCGGCATCGTCAATGGTTTCACCAATGACATCCATTTGAATGGGTGAATGAACCAAGACTAACTGCGTATGTCCACCACTAACTG
>CAMDFE010000128.1 GCA_945897395.1 Chryseobacterium gleum
CTTCCAATTTCTTGAAATGCGGAGAAATTTCCCAATGCATCTGACAATTCAACGGTGAAAATATTACCGGAATTGAATGTTCCAGTAGCAGCATAATTCACATCGAACGAAGGCCCCGGGCAAAATGATATTCCGCCTACTCCGGTAATCTGAGTACTTACATTTCCAGCGTTTCCAACGGCAGTAACCATCAATTCATCAACTGCAAAAGCAGGATCAGCTGCGCTAAACGATTGCTGGTTCACAAAACGAAAACCAAATCTTATTTGCGATTGGTTGTCCCACTGCGGATTGGTGAGTGTTGCTAAAGTCCAGTTTGGAGAATTGTAATAGGACCCAGTTTGAAGGCTCCACGTTAATCCTCCATTCAGACTGTAATAAACTTCTCCGTAATTGGAAGCAGACCCACTGCACAGCCAATAAAATGAAAATGAAACTCCCGTTTGTCCTTGCGTTGAAACATCTGCCGACATTTTAGCGAAATACGTTTCATCGCCGTTGCAAAGTAAACCACCATCGCTAGCTTGAAATGAAGTGCAACTCACCCCACTATTTAAGGCGTCTGTACTGGTTATATGCATGTATCCGCTGTTTGGCGCCCCAGTTATAATCGCAGGTTGACTGCTAGTCGGGGGAATGGTGACATCGAAACCTACACATGATTCGGTAAATGTTCCGCCCGCATAGGTTGAATTCACTAGCCATTGGTTGTATCCACCCACAGCAGAATTAACATCGGAAGTATTAATCTGAAAACTGCCTAATCCAGAGTTGAAGTTTTCAGAGAATAAAACTGTTTGTGAAATGCAATTCAGAGAAACAGAAATTGAAATAATTAGAAGTAAATTTTTCATAGTCATAAAGATAATCCCATCGGGGTGAATAATCATTCACCCCGACTAAAAGATTCATTCATCCCGACGCGATTAAAAAAGTGCTTTTATTGATTATTTAATCACAACCGGCTTCACCCCACGATAAGACTCCGGCATCATACCCACATCGGCGCCAATATATGTCGGATCGCAATAGATGTAATCTTTCCCGTTGAATTGAATAATGGCGTCTGAATTTTTCTGCTCTTTCAATCTCACCGCCATGGCTACGTGACCAGGATAATTCAATCCGATTGTTTCAACGCCTACCAATTCCGTGAGTAGCGCATTCAACAAAAACGTGCGGTCTTCGCAATCGGCAAAAGGATAAGCCAAGACTTCTTCAGGAATGCAAAACTTTTCATATTGAAATTGATCTTGGTCGGTTTTGTATGGAATGCTCTGACAAACCAAAGCGTATAAATAACGAACCTTCTCACGCTCACTTCCGCATGATGCAAGTTTTGCATCCAATGCTTTGTGCAATCTCTCTTTGAAGGAAGCGGGCAAAGGCTGACCGAAATAATAATCCAATTCGGTCTGGGGTATCGTCGCATTGAAGGTGGTGCGATAAGTTAAATAGGGAAGAGTCACATGCTCAGTGTTTCGATTGAATTTAAAATCGAATCCGCGATCGGTCCACTTTTCCGGAAACTTGGCTGAAGGTGTATTTGCTAAAGTGAAAATGTTTTTCGCACCTTCATGCTGAGAAGAGTATGTGTACAATGCACTCGGTGATTTCTCTTCCAATACAAAATAGTTGTTTCCCTTGAATTCAAAATACGATTTTCTGTAAAGCATGTCCTTAAAGGGAAGCGTGAGAACAATCTGATTTTCGCCGTACATAATTCGGGTGTCGTATCCCATTTGCACCAGCACAAACCACATGAATAATTTCTGATCATTCTTACTTGTGAAATTACTTTTCGCAACAGACTGAATCATCTCGTACAACCCCCAATCTGAAAGACCAAATTCGCTTTTCTGATAATTGAAATACGCCAACATCAAATCATATTCTTTCTCAGAACAATTCTTCCAATACGCGGTAATTGTATTCGGATCTGGACTGCCTTTCAGCGTCGGCCACTTACTCGCAATCAATATCATCTTCCACTCATTCCCAAACAAACTCTCATTCTGGAATTGAAACGCTTTGTTAAATGCCAATTCCTCTGCCTTTTCCTCTTGCGCAGCATCTTTTATCACAACTTGTGAAACATCTTCCTCCGCATCCTGCTTGTCATCTTGCTTGTCATCTTGCGTAGCGTCTTGTATCACATCTTGCTCCGCACCTTGCTTGTCATTCTGCTCCGCATCAGGTTTAAACACCGGCGGTGCCGTTGGCTTCGGCTTTTCACTTGACGGTTTCGAAGGGAATAAATCTTCTCGCGTCCAATTGCCTTCCAGCATCTTAGAAAAAGCCTTGTCATGGGCAGTTCGAAGCGAGTCCATCTCGCGATTGACTTTCTGTTCAAACTGATTCATTTCTTTTTCTCTCTGCTGTTTGAATTTCTCGAAATCAGAAATTTGTCCGTGAGCGAGAACAGAGAATAGAGAAATTGAAATTATAAGAAGAAGAGTTTTAATCATGATTAAAGATAATCCCATCGGGGTGAATAATCATTCACCCAAAATTCATTGTCATAAAGATAAAAAAAATGCCGACATTTCGTCGGCATAGTTTCGCGGAAAGGGGGGGATTCGAACCCCCGGTACAGTTTCCCGTACGACAGTTTAGCAAACTGTTGGTTTCAGCCACTCACCCACCTTTCCTAACGGCTGATCCTCTTTTACGAGGATTGCAAATGTAAACCGACATTCCTATATTTCAAATTTTTTTTCTATCCCTTCCCGAAGTGTTCCTTCAACGCTGCATAGAGCATATGCGTGGGCAATCCCATTACATTGAAATAACTTCCTTCCAATTTCGCTATTCCAACTAAACCAATGAAATCCTGCGCGCCATAACTTCCCGCTTTATCGAAGGGCTTGTAATTTTCAATGTAATGTTGAAGTTCGCGCTCATTCAATGTTGCAAAGGTCACCTTCGTGCAATCGGTAAACGAATGTTTCCAGGTGGAAGTGGAGATGCACACACCCGTGTATACTTCATGACTTCTTCCACTCAATTGCTTCAGCATGCTTAACGCTTCTTCTTTGTCTGCTGGTTTATTCAATAGTTTTCCTTCCACATGAACAACAGTGTCTGCCGTAATCACTATCTCATTCGCTTCAGCAATTTCCATCAATGCCTCCGCTTTCCGTTCAGCTAAACGCTGCGCAACTTCAGTCAATGGCCAAGAGGGATCAATGCTTTCGTCTACATCTGAAACACGGACTTCAAACGTTAGGCCCATGCCAGCCAACAATTCCTTCCTTCTCGGAGAGCCAGATCCCAAGACTAACTTGTAGTTGTTCATCAACGGTAATAATTCTTCCATGACTACAAATTTACATCGTAAATTTGCGCGCATGCATCAATTAGTTCTTATCCTCGACTTCGGTTCGCAAGTCACTCAACTCATTGCACGTCGCTTGCGCGAACACAACGTTTACTGTGAAATCAAACCCTGGAACAAGGTGACTTCCATACCGGAAAATTGTGTTGGAGTTATTTTATCTGGAAGTCCATTCAGCGTGCACCAAGAGGGCGCTCCTTTGCCTGCAGTCTTCGATATAAATCCGAATTTACCCATGTTGGGAATTTGCTACGGTGCACAACTCATGGCGCAACTGAACGGAGGAAAAGTAGAACGCAGCACCCACCGTGAATACGGACGCGCGAATTTAATTAGTCATCAAGCCAGTCATGTTTTATTTCAAGGCATTCCAGATCATTCACAAGTGTGGATGTCGCACGGAGATACCATTACTGGTTTAGGCGATAACATGGAAATTATCTGCAGCACAGAGAATGTGAAAGTTGCAGGATACGCCTTCAAAGACAGACCTGTTTTCGGAGTGCAATTTCATCCTGAAGTTTTCCATTCCACCGACGGTGGAACCATGTTGAAGAACTTCGTAGTGAATGTTTGCGGATGTAAACAAGACTGGACACCGGCTTCTTTTGCCGACGAAACCATTGCCGATCTGAAAGTTAAATTAGGAGACGATAAAGTTATCCTTGGACTAAGCGGCGGCGTAGACAGCAGCGTTGCTGCAGTGCTTATTCATAAAGCCATTGGACCAAACCTCCATTGCATCTTCGTGAATAACGGGTTGCTTCGCAAAGACGAATACGAAAGCGTTCTCCACAGCTACACACATTTAGGACTAAACGTAAAGGGTGTCGACGCAAGTCAATTGTTTTACGACGCGCTCATAGGTCTTTCAGATCCTGAAGCGAAGAGAAAAGCTATCGGTAAAACATTCATCGACGTCTTCGACGAAGAAAGCAAATTAATCGAAGGCGCGAAATGGCTCGGGCAAGGCACCATCTATCCAGATGTGATCGAATCGGTTTCCGTTTCTGGAGGTCCCTCAGCAACGATTAAGAGTCACCACAACGTAGGTGGTTTGCCCGATTACATGAAGCTTTCGTTGGTTGAACCGCTTCGCTTGTTGTTCAAAGACGAAGTGCGAAGAGTCGGTCGCGAGCTTGAAATTCCAAATGCAATATTATCTCGCCATCCGTTCCCGGGTCCAGGCTTGGGTATTCGAATTTTAGGAGACATTACTCGTGAAAAAGTGCGCGTGCTTCAAGAAGTAGATGCCGTTTGGATCAACGGCTTGAAAGAAGCAAATCTCTACGACGAAGTGTGGCAAGCAGGCGCAATCCTTTTGCCTGTGCAGAGTGTAGGCGTCATGGGCGACGAGCGTACGTATGAGAATGCTGTGGCCTTGCGCGCTGTTACAAGCACCGACGGAATGACAGCAGACTGGGCACATTTGCCTTATGAGTTCTTGGCGAAAGTGAGTAACGACATTATCAATAAAGTGAAAGGAGTGAACCGCGTTGTTTATGACATCAGCAGCAAACCTCCAGCAACAATAGAATGGGAATAAAATTTGTTACCTTTAATTCAATGAAAAAAATTGGGTTCATTTTTCTCTTAGTATTTTTTGCCACCTCGGCTTTTGCACAGCATTGTTCCAACTACCATGTTGTGTCTGCAGGAGAGACGCTTTATAGCATTTCGCGGAAATACGGACTGACCATTGCTGAAATCCAAACGTTGAATCCTGGTTTGGTTACAACCGTGAAATTGGGTGAACATTTGTGCCTTCCCAACTCGGTGAAGCCTATTCCATCCGAAGTTGTGGAAACAGCTCCTGTCTCTCCAACCCTAACGCCAGTTTCAACGCCCGAGATAAGTCCAGAAACTAAGGTCACTCAACCTCCTCTAAAAAAAGATTCTTACGCCATAGCCTTGTTGCTGCCTTTTTCAACTTATAAAATGGACGCCGATTCATTGGACGAACGTTCGGTGAAGCTGCGCAACGTTGCAGTGAATATGTACCGCGGAGCCATGATG
>CAMDFE010000129.1 GCA_945897395.1 Chryseobacterium gleum
AAGGATGAAGCGGCGCAATTCAACGATTTCTTAACAACGTTCAAAGCGAATAAGGAAATTTTGGCAACGGCTTTGGGTAACGATTTTACCACGGAGCAATTGGCGGCTTACGATCCAACCGATGATGAAGGGAAGGCAGCAAAGGGAATGGTTCTTAACCTAATGATGCGCGGCATTAACTTGGAAGAATATGCTAGTTATTACAATACTCAATTGGAGTATTCTTACAACGTAGATTTCAATCCACGCACCATGGTGGGCGACGATTACAGCAATCCACGTGAGCGCAACTACGGTAACAATCACATTGATGGTCCTGAAGCGCTTCACGGAACACACGTTGCAGGTATCGTAGGCGCTACGAACAACGGAACGGGTATGGATGGCATTTGCAAGACAGCGCAGTTAATGATTATTCGTTGTGTGCCAGACGGAGACGAGCGCGACAAGGACGTTGCAAATGCAATTCGTTATGCGGCGGACAACGGTGCTCGTGTAATTAACATGAGTTTCGGAAAATCTCATTCTCCGAATAAGGATGTTGTAGATGAAGCGGTCATGTATGCTGAATCAAAAGGAGTCTTGTTGGTTCACGCTGCAGGTAACGACGCGAAGGATATAGATTCGAAAGACAATTTCCCAACGCCACGTTATGCAAACGGCAAAACTTGTTCTACTTGGTTGGAAATTGGCGCAAGCGACAATTCATTGGAACACTTGTCGGCAGATTTCTCTAACTACGGCGACAAGACCGTTGACATTTATGCTCCAGGTGTAGATATTTATGCAACGCTTTTAGATAACACATTCGGTCCATTAAGCGGAACAAGTATGGCTTCTCCGGTTACTGCTGGTGTTGCTGCGGCCATTCTTTCATACTACCCGAACCTTTCTGGTAAAGAAGTTCGCGAGATCATTATCAAGTCTGGTATCTCTTACAAGAAGCAAAAGGTTGTAATGCCAGGTGACGAAGAGAAGAAGATTAAATTCGGAAAGCTTTCAAAATCAGGTAAGGTTGTAAACCTTTACGAAGCTTTGAAATTAGCAGAGAAGATGTCGAAGTAAATTTTTGATAAGACAACGGAAAGGCCGCGAGAGCGGCCTTTTTTTATGACTTAAAATCTATCACCGAGCAAAACGAATACGTCTTGTGTGATCCGTTCTTGATTCCAATTTTCGTGTAATAGGGGGTGAGGATAATTTTGCGATGTCCGTATCCTGGGACGTTGTTATCAATCATCAATTGCATGACAATATCCAACGCTCCGCTGAATCCGTAACTGCAGCATTCTCCGTTGTATCCCGATTTACAAGTTTTTCGATTATGACCAATGGCTCCTGATTTGCCTGATTCTACACACCAACATTTAGCTAACTCATACATTTCTATGTCGAAGGCCAAAGGCTTTAACGGTTTTAGAGCATTCAAGGTTGTAATTAACGAAGCTTTGTCTTTGGCATAGTCGGCGCCGTAATCGTATCCGGTTTCTTTCTCATCATATTTCGCGACATAATTTTTCGCGAATTGCTTCGGGTACATGCGCGCTAAGTTGATGAGCTTAATGACATTCTTTTCTTCGGAAGAAAGTTGTGTGATAGACTTTGCCGTGTTTGCTGAATCGAGCTGCGCTGTAGTGAAAGCTTGAGCATTTGCGTTCGAGCAAATTGCGCTTCCAACTATAACAATGAATACCGATAAGGCTTGAACGAATTTTAATTTCATAATAAAAGGATTAGAGCAAGTACACAAATAACCAAACCTTGAATCTTTCTTCGGTTGAGTTTCTCTTTGAAAATAAAAACCGCGCCAATCGATCCGATTACCAAGACTAACAGATTATTGATCGGCAATATTGTACTCTCAGGCATCCAACCGCTATGATACAATTCAACAAGAAAGAAAATTGATCCGTAGTTCACGAAACCAAGTAATGTTCCTGTTCCCAATTCTTTCAAAGGAAATTTTTCCTTGCGGAAAACGAGTTTGTAAATCAGTATGCTAATTCCAATAATTCCCGCACCCATGAAGGGCATGCAGGTGAACAACGAAAGCTCATTCTGATTCGTGGTGAAGCCTTGAAAATACGCAATGCTGAAATCGATGCTCGTGCTTCCAAGCATAAGTACAACCGGATACAAGAGCATGTCTTTGCTTAATTTGCTCTTTCGGTCTACGCTGAAGAGGTACAATCCGAACATCGCTATAAGCAGCGCTATGGCCTTTAAAAGCGTTATTTCTCCTTCGCCTAAAAAAGCCAAAACAATTACGGCTAATACCAACGACATCTTCGAACTAAGCGTGGCCATTGCAATGCCAGACTTCTTCGCGGTAATGGCCATGAAGTAGAATACGGAAATGAATAGTCCGCCCATGATGAGACCGGCAACACTCCAAATCGGAAACTGCAAAGCACTGTGAAAAGCTTCGGGCACATTCGGGATGAAGAATATTCCACAAGAAAAGGCAACGATGTAGTTGAAGACAATGGTTTCAAAGATCTTCGCTTCAATTTGTTCAAAGTATTTGAAGAGCCAATAAATAGCGGCGTTGGTGATGACACTGAAAATGAGGTAGATCATTTGTTTACAGTAACCGTTAAATGATCTACGCCGATGTACTTTTCAGAATAGGGTTTACCTTTTTGAAGGGGTGCTTTCAATCCGGTTTCAATGTTTTTGTTGGAAGTGAATACGCGCATTTCGTCCCATATGCCGCTTTCAATAAAGGTGTTCAGTATTCCTGCGCCGCCTTCCACCAAAATGCTTTGAATGTTCGCTTCGTGCAAAACACGCATCCATTCTTCCACGCCCGATTTTTCGAGTGGAAGAATTTCGCAGTTGTATCTCGCTTGAACACCGTTACCAACTAATGCAATGGTTCGCGCTTCGTCGTTGAACAACTGAAGCTCTTCTGGAAGGCATCCTTTTTCATCGATCACAATGCGAATCGGATTATCGCCATCCACCAAACGCACGGTCAAAGACGGATCGTCGTTAAGCGCTGTTGTTGGTCCAACTAAAATGGCCTGTTCTAAACTGCGCCACTGGTGCACCAACTGTCGCGATTCAAAAGAAGAAATAGGGAAGGAGCCGCGTTCGTTTTCTTCACGAATCTTGTCAATGAATCCGTCTGCGTTTTGTGCCCATTTCAAAATAATATCCGGACGTTTTTTTTCGTGGAAGGTGAAGAATCTACGATTCAAAAATCGACAGTCGTCTTCGAGAATTCCTTCGATAACCTCAACGCCATTGGCTTTCAGGTGTTCAATTCCTCTTCCGTTGACTTCGCTGAAGGGGTCGCGTGTGCCTATGACAACGCGCGGAATTCCCATTTCAGTAACGAGGTTTGCGCAAGGTGGAGTCTTTCCAAAATGTGCGCAGGGTTCGAGCGTGACGTAGAGGGTACATTCTTTCAAAATGCTTTTGTCTTCTACGTAGCGAATGGCTTCCACTTCAGCGTGGGGTTCGCCGTAAGCGGTGTGATATCCTTTGGAAATAATTTCGTCGTTGTGCACGATTACGCATCCCACCATGGGGTTGGGAGCCACAGAACCCATTCCGTACAAGGAAAGATCGAGGGCTATTTGCATGTATTCTTCGTGACTCATTCTGCTAATTTATCTGCAATTCCTTGTGCCGCAATCCACGCGGTGGTCCAGGCTGCTTGAAAATTAAATCCGCCCGTTACCGCATCAATGTTCAACACTTCTCCAGCGAAAAATACATTCGGAACCAACTTGTGTTCCATGGTTTGAAAATTCACGTGCTTTAAATCCACTCCTCCGGCTGTTACGAATTCTTCCTTGAACGTACTTTTTCCTGTCATGGGAAGAACGCTACGAGTAAGAGAGTTCGCCAATTCTTCAATGGCCTTGTTGCTGCTGTTGGCCCAGTCTTTCAGGAAGAGGTCTGCGCGTTGCAAGTGCCAGTTCCATAAGCGTGAAGAAAGTTGAAACGGGTTGAAGGTGACGCACATTTTTTTCGGATGACTTTCTCGAAGATCTTTCAATTCATCGAGTGTGTCGTTGAACGATTGGTTAATCCAGTTGATGCGAATGTTCGCTTCGTATTTTTTTTCGCCAAGCGCAAGCGCACCGAATGCAGAAGCTTTCAGCACAGCGGGACCGCTCATTCCCCAATGGGTAATGAGGAGAGGACCGCTTGTTTTTATTTTGGTGTCGAGAATTTCAAGATGTGCAAGTGGCACAGAAATGCCTGAAAGTTCGTGAAGCGATTTATCGTTTATGTGGAAGGTGAATAGTGAAGGGACGCGCGGAACGCAAGGCACACCGTGGGATTCAAGGTCTTTCCACACGAGTTCGCTGGAACCGGCCGTCATTAATACAGCATCGTACGATTGAAGGAACGAGAGATTTGCTGCGTATTCGGTCTTGATTTGAACACCGAGCTTTTCCGCTTCATTCATGAAGCAATCGATAATGGTTTGCGATTTATTGGTGGAAGGAAACATGCGTCCGTCTTCTTCGGTATGTGTTTCCACACCGCGATCGAGCAACCAGTAAATCATGTTGGAAGGTTGAAACGAAAAGAACGGCGAGAGCAATTCCTTTCCTCCACGTGGATAGAACTTCACCAGTTCTTTCGGCTCGAAGCAGGAATGTGTCACGTTGCATCTACCGCCGCCGCTCACTTTCACTTTGCTTAGTAGGTTCTTACTTTTTTCAAATACGATTACCTCTGCTTCTGGCAGCAGTTCAGCCAAGCGTATTGCACCGAAGATTCCTGCTGCACCTCCGCCAATAACTGCTATTCGTTTTCCTTTTCCGTGCATTTGAGTTTTATCTGGTGCAAAAATACCACATTGCGAAGCAATTTGCTTCGCGAGGGCAAATGGCTTTGCGAAGGCAAATGGCTTTGCGAAGGCAACATCCGTTGCGAGGGTCCTATGGACGAAGGTTGCAAGCAACGAGGGGCTTCGACTTTTTAACAGTGCAGTTCAAACAACAGTGTTCAAACAACGTAGTTCAAACAACAGTGTTCAAACAACGTAGTTCAAACAACATAGTTCCAACAACGAAGTTCAAACAACGAAGTTCAAACAACAGAGTTCCAACAACGCAGTTCCTTGACTATATTTGTCAAGAATGAAATTGTCAAAATTAGATATTAGCAAGTATTTGCAAGACCTCAGAAAAGAAAGTGGTAAAACCTTACGCGAGGTTGCAGCCTATTTGGAGATTGACCAGGCGATACTGAGTAAGATGGAAAACGGAAAGCGTCCGGTAACGAAGGATGTGCTGACACAATTGGCGAAACTTTATAAGAAAGATATTCAGGAGCTTCACAAGGTATTCTTGGCTGAAAAG
>CAMDFE010000130.1 GCA_945897395.1 Chryseobacterium gleum
TCGTTCAGTAGACGGTGCGGCGGAGGCACAAGCTTCAACCGGATCAGCAAGCTATTTGTCATTCAGTGAAGATTTAGAGCCCTTCCTTTCTTCGAAGGGACAGTTTTGTTACCGCATTCGCGCATATTCGGAACCCATTAGCTATTTCCTGAATGAGACATTTACATCGTATAGCAACAAAAAATGCTTGGATCAAGAACCTCTGATTTGGATTCCGAATGCCATGATGATTCATGGAGAAAATGATTTGTTTTACCCGGTCATTTCCTTCGCAGACACCACTGCATACACTATGAATATTTTTAGTCGCTGGGGTGATTACGTTTTTGAAACAAACCAACTTTCTGAAAAGTGGGATGGCAAAATGAATGGTGGTGACTATGTTCATGAGAACGCTTATGTTTATTACATTACCGTGAAAGACGGACGTGGAGTATTGCACGAAAGAAGAGGGTTGATAACAGTTCTAAAAAACTAATCGCATCCAATGAACTGCATTGTTTTAGATCAAGGAAATACTTCGGTAAAATGGGGTTTATTCCAACAAGGAAATTTGCTCGAGTCGGGGCGAATTCTTGACCAAGGCATCGATGTCGAACTTCAGGAATTGCATTCAAAACATGCCATAACATTTTACTACTCTTCAGTGAGAAGCGAATCGGAACAAAGTGATTTTTTAGATCGGTTTTCTTTCTGTAGAAAAGTACCTTCTGACCACTTTCCTTCGTACAGCTACGCCTCTGGTGTTGCAGGAAAAGACCGATTGGCGAATGTTGCAGGTGCCTCGAGACTTTTTGAAGGCGCTGAATATCTTATCGTTGATTTCGGAACTTGCATCACCTACTCCATTGGCAAAACGAACGAATTAATTTCAGGTGTTATTTCCTTGGGCACACAATCGCGCTTACGTGCTATGCATGAATTCACCGGTCAGTTGCCGCTTTTAGACTTTATAGAATCTTCCGAAATTTTTCAAAACTCTACGAACGGCGCCATGCTCAGCAGCGTTAATTTTGGAATTGCAGCGGAATTGAAGGGATATATTGAAGAAGCACTGGAGCAGTACCCTCAACTACAAGTGATCTTTACGGGTGCAGATTCGGTGCATTTTGCGAAACAGCTTAATTACCGCATCTTTGTAGAATTGAATTTAACTTTAATTGGACTGTATGCCATCTTGTGTGCGAATGAATCTTAAATACGTTTTTCTTGTTTTAATCTCGGCATTGGGCATGCGTGCACAAGCTCAAATTTCAGTTAATTCACCTTACTCACGTTTTGGAATTGGATTGACAGACATTGGATTTAATGCGCGATACTCTTCAATGGGTAACGCTTCTATTGCTTTGCCTGATTTGTCAGGAGTGAATTTATCGAATCCCGCTTCGTTTGCATTGTTTACTGAAACGACCTTTCAAGGAAGTGTTTTTGCCAAGAGTTCACAACTGCTTTCGTCTAACGCCGAAACCAATTACCTAGGCGGACAAGTTGGAGAAATTGCATTTGGATTTAAGCGCACAGGAAGCAAATGGGGTTTCGCTATGGGTATTTCCCCAGAGAGCATTGTTGGTTATCAGTTTTCGAATACTTCGGCCGTTAACGACAGCTTAAACGCCAATTACAGCTATACAGGTGAGGGCGGTATAAATAAAGTTCAAATGGGGTTTGCACGAACATTCATCTTATTTTCAGATAGCACTCACTCACGTATTCATACGCTTTCATTAGGAAGCAATATGAATTTCCGTTTTGGCTCCATTCTTCAAGTGGATCGCATTGTTTTCGACAACACTTCAATTTACAACAGCAAGATTACCAATCGCAAGTCTTTTTCAGATGCGAATATCACCTTTGGTGCGCATTACTCTTTCCCTATTCACCAAAGAAGATCAGCAGGAAAAGTTAGTCGATCAACTTGGTTTCATTTAGCAGGAACCTATGAATTGGAAAACAACGTAAACCCGAAGGTTCAAGACATTCGTCAGTCTACGCGCTCTGTTTCCGGTGTTGAATTGGCCGTGCTTACTGTATTGGACACTACCTACACGAACCGCTCATTTGTCATTCCCCAACGCATTCAATTCGGTGCTGCAATTACACACGAATTTAAAAAAGCAGGGACCCTTTCTTTAAGCGCATCTTATCGCCAACAAGACTGGAAATCGGTTGAAAATTTCAATTCGTTGATTCATGTTTCCAATCAAAGTTTTCATAACTCAAAAAATGTAGGACTCGGATTGGAATATATTCCTAACGCCAACGGCGGAGAAAATAATTATTTCGGAGCATGTACCTATCGCTTGGGAATTAAGAGTGCTGCGACTTCTGTTGGTTTGAATGGGAATATTATTATTCTAGAGGCCTATACGTGCGGACTACAAATGCCGATGCGCTCTTCGAAAACGACCAGCAGTCTTTGTCTTTCAGCTGAGTTCGGAACTTATGGCAATGCGACTGAAACCTCAACGAAAGAGAACTACGCGTCATTCCTAATTGGATTTAAACTTCATCCGTTCGAGCGATGGTTCGTGCAGAGAAAGTATGATTAACCCCAGACTGAAAATATTAGCCGCCAGTGCGGTCGTGTTCCTTTTGGCTGGATGTCAGAATGAAATTTCAGAAATAAAAGCTATTACTGATCCTAAACTTGTTCCAGCTCAGAGCACCTTCAATTCTACATTTAGTTACTCCATTGACGGTGTCGTTCGCACCAAGATCTATGCGGTGCAATTGGATCAATACGTTAGCGACAGTTCGTATTTAATTGCGCCGAAAACATTTCACATTGAGTTCTTCGATTCGCTTGGACAATACACAGGAAACATGGACGGTAACGAGGCTATTTTCTCACAGAAAAGCAATACGTTGTGGACGAAAGGCAATTTAGTTTTAGCCAATTGGAAGAAGGAAAAACTTGAAACCAATTCACTTGTTTTTTATCTCGACTCGGATTTAGTTTACACACCTGATTTTGTAAAAATAACTTCCGAAAACAGTGTGCTCGAAGGAAAGGGGCTCCGAAGCAACGGATCTTTTTCCAATTACGAAATCAATCAGACTTCAGGTAATTTCAATACAGAAAACAATGAATAATCTAAATAAAATCGTGCTTATCGCTTGGGCGATTGTGGTTGTGGCTTCACTCGGCTATGCGGTGTATATGATATCTATGGATGGATGGGACAAAGGCGCAAATAATTTATTTATCCCCGGAATCGCATTGATGTGGTTCCTCTTCCGATTAGGAATGTATCGCAGAATGATCAAGAACAATGGGTAATATAGAAGTTTCTCAAATATTAATTATTCTCGGAACACTGCTCGGTTGTGCCTTTTATTCTGGTGTTGAAATTGCCTTCCTCACTTCCAACAAACTAAAAATTGAGTTAGACAAAAAGCAAGGCGTATTCGGAGCCTCTATTCTCTCTTCGCTTGTTGGAAAACCAAAAATTTTCCTTGCGATGCTTTTGGTTGGAAATAATATTTCACTCGTTATTTATGGAATTGTCTTCGGTGATATTCTCACCTCCATTATTGAATCGAATTTCCCTCTTCTGCACGAAGTAATTGGAGCCTATGGTGTGCTGATTCTTCAAACGATAATTTCTACCTTAGTTGTCCTCATATTTGGCGAGTTCATTCCTAAGGCCTTGCTTTCCTCGCAACCCAACAAGTGGTTGTTGCGTCTTTCGCCCCTCATTGCTATCTGGTATGCCGTCTTGTTTGTGTTCGCCTACAGCGTAACGAAAGCAAGCGAATGGATTATCTCCGTTCTTTTCCGGAACTCTCCGAAAGAACAAGACATTGTTTTCGGAAGAACCGATTTGAATCATTATCTCGAAGGTTTCACCGGTGCTAATTCCCAACAGAAAGAATTGGATTTAGAAATTCAATTCTTTCAAAATGCGTTAGATTTTTCTTTGTTGAAAGCGCGCGACTGCATGCTTCCACGCAATGAAATCGTTGCCATTGATATTGATGAAAGCATTGCGAAAGCAAAAGACCTTTTCATTGAAACCAAACTTTCGAAGATTATCGTTTATCGCGAAAACATTGATCAGTTAATTGGTTATGTTCACTTCAGTGACTTCTTCAAGAACCCGAAGGAAATCAAAGAAATTCTTCGTCCAATTGCCATTGTCCCTGAACCAATGGCCGCCAATGAAATTTTAAAGATTTTCCGCAGTCAGAAGAAAAGTGTAGCCGCCGTTGTTGACGAATTTGGAGGGACTAGCGGATTAATCACCTTCGAAGATATTATTGAAGAAATTTTCGGAGAGATTGAAGACGAGCACGACACCATTGACAATGTAGAGCGTGAGGTGAAAAAAGGATGGTACGAATTCTCTGGAAGACTTGATGTTCACTACATCAATGAAAAATACAAGTTGGAACTCCCTGAAAATGAAGAGCAATACGATACGCTTGGTGGGCTCATTTTAAACTTCCACCAGGACTTTCCCGAAGTGAATCAGGAGTTCATAATGGATCGCTATCGGTTCACCATTCTTGCAGTAAACGAGCGCCAAATTAAGCTTGTCCAACTTCAAAACATTGAAGAATTAACAAATAGCTAGTTCGTTAAAAAAAAACAAGGAATTTCCGATCAAATTTCCGATATTCGCAATCCTAAATTTTACAGTCCATCACTATGGCAATGATTTCAACCCTTCGTAAACAAGGATGGCTAGTACTAGCCCTAGTCGGCATTGGTATTGTCGGCTTCCTAATCCCGTATGACGCTGTAATGGCAATGTTCGGTGGCGCTTCAGACAAAGTTGGTGTTATTAATGGCGAAACCGTTAAGCAAGACCAATGGAGAAGTATGCTTCAGGAGCAATCTGAATTGTTCAGCTATAACAACAGCCAAACCCACGGTTTGGAAAACGATGTATGGAACAATTTAATTGAAACAACTCTCCTTCAACCTGAGTACCAAAGTCTTGGATTAATGGTTACTGACGAAGAGTTAGACGAAATTCTTTTCGGTAAATACTTGAGTTCTTACGTTAAGAGCACCTTTTACCAAGGTCAAGACTCCTTGCCTTTCAAAGAGCAAATGCGCGAGAGCTTCAAGAAAATGGAAACGGAGAAGCCAAATCTTTTCACTGGATACAGAAGATTAGTTATCGAAAAGCGTTTGAAAGAAAAGTACGACGCATTGGTAAGTGCAGGATCTTACGTAAACTCGTTAGATGCTAAGAGTTTGTTCCAACAGTCGAACAACAAAGCTTATAACGTTTATTTTGTTAAGCCTTAC
>CAMDFE010000131.1 GCA_945897395.1 Chryseobacterium gleum
ACTTTTTCAGGAGAGCTTCCTTGTATTTTTCTAGACATCTGTTGCGTGCAAACGTATGTTCAACAATAGGCGCAGCGTATTCACTTGTGTTGATTTCAGGAACCCATTTCTTAATGTATTCATTCTGCTTATCGAACTTTTCCATTTGAGAGGTGGGATTGAAAATTCTGAAGTAAGGCGCAGCGTCGCAGCCACTTCCTGCCGCCCATTGCCATCCTCCAACATTGCTGGCCAAATCAAAATCCAAAAGTTTTTCCGCGAAATATCTTTCTCCCCAACGCCAATCGATGAGCAAGTGCTTCGTTAAGAAACTCGCGACAACCATTCGAACTCTGTTGTGCATGAAACCTGTTTCGTTGAGCTCGCGCATGCCCGCGTCTACAAGCGGATAGCCCGTTTTTCCTTCACACCACGACTTAAATTCTTCTTCATTGTTGTTCCATTCAATAAAGTCATACGCTGGTTTGAACGCATGGTCAACTGTATTGGGAAAGTGATAGATTATCATTTGATAGAATTCTCTCCAGATTAATTCGTTCAACCACTTTTCATTTGATGTTAAGCCATACAAGACGAGTTCTCGGGTGCTTATTGTCCCGAAGCGCAAATGCAAGCTCATGCGTGTCGTTCCGTCAATTGCCGGAAAATCACGATTGATGTGATAGTTCTGTATGGCGGAAGTATTTAATGTTATCGTTGGAAAGGCTATTTCTGTTTTTTCAAAACCAATTTGCTCCAGTGAAGGAAAATTAGATGTTTTAGTTTGAAGGAAATTAGACTGAAGTTCTTCTGATGGATAGCAATTAATAGGATGTGATGTCAAACGTGTTTTCCATTTCTTGCTATAAGGAGTATACACCGTATAGGGAAGACCGTCGTCTTTGGTTACTTCACTCGCTTCGAAGATGACGTGGTCTTTCTTTCCAAGAAATGCAATTCCCTTTTCCTTCAAAGAATCATAGATGTGTTTGTCTCTCTTTCGAGCATTAGGTTCGTAATCACGATTAGCAAATAAATTCTGCACATCGAATTCATTCAAGAGTTGCTCGAGAGCTTTTTCGGGCGTGCAATGAAAAATACGCAGTGTACTTCCAACAGAAATCAATTGCTCATGAATGGATGTAAGTGTTGAATGAAGGAATTGAACACGAGCGTCTTTTTTCGGAAGATGATTCAATATGTTTGGGTCGAAAATAAAGATAGCAAGCACTGGGAATTCAGCGGAAAGAGCAGTGAACAGTGCGTGATTATCGTTCATTCGAAGATCTCTTCGAAACCAATGAATGTTTACCTTAGTTTTTTCCATAGATATTGGTTAGAGCGTCTTGAATAGTTTTAAATAGGAATTCAAATTCGGTTGACTTTATTTTCAGGTTGGAAAGTCGCTGGCTCACGAGAACAAGTTGCGACATTTCTCCGAACAGTATTTTCAATACGAAGGCGGGGACTTTAGGAAGGAAGAAAGGTTTTTTTAGGACCTTTGCTAAGGTTTTAGAAAATTCGTAATTGGTAACAGGGATATCAGATGTGGCATTGTAAACACCTGACTCCACAGTGTTCTCAAGGCAATGAATAAACATAGCAACCAAATCTTTTTCATGCACCCAGCTCATGTATTGATTTCCATTGCCAACCGCAGATCCGATTCCAGCTTTGAAAATAGGCGTGAGTTTTTTGAGTGCTCCATCGTTTGCACTAAGCACAACGCCAATGCGTAAATGAATATTTTTTATGGAAGGGTGAAGAGATGCGCTCGCGTTTTCCCATTGCGCTGTTAAGTCGGACAAAAAACCGCTTCCAACCGTTGCATTTTCATCCTGAAGTTCATAGGCGTTTTGGTAAAAACCTGATGCACTTGCTCCAACTAAAACATGCGGAGGCGTTTCCATCTCATTCAAGATTTCACAAAGAAATTCGGTTGAAGAAATTCTGCTAGAAACCATGAGTGCTTTGTTAGCTGTGCTCCACTTATTAGCCACGCTGTATCCGGCTAAATGAACGACTCCTTGTATGTTAGGTAGAAGCGATTTGTTCAGTTCTTTAGTTGTCGGATTCCAATAGACGTGCTGGAACATTTCGGAAACACGAGCTTCCTGTTTGCGCTGTGTGGTTAGGTTTGTGACTGCATGTCCTTTTTCTAACAACGCTTGGATAATCTGCTTTCCAATAAATCCGGTTCCTCCTGTGACTAGTACATTCATAACCTTTAAACACCTTGAAGGCTGATTAGTTCTCTTGTATTTTTTGAAGCTCAACAAGTTCGAAATAAAGTCCTTTATGAGCGAGTAATTCCTCGTGAGTTCCGCTTTCTGCTAGCTGACCTTGTTGCAGCACGAAAATTTTATCTGCGTGATGAACACTGCTGATACGATGGGAAACAATGATATTGGTTTTTCCTTCTCTAATTTTTTTCAGGCCGCGCATAATCTTCTCGTCAGTCTGAGTGTCGACAGCCGAAAGGCAATCGTCAAGAAGTAGAATTTCAGGATTAGAAATAATAGCTCTAGCTATTGAGAGTCGTTGCTTTTGTCCACCGCTCAAATTGATGCCTCGTTCTCCAAGAAGTGTTTCGTATTTTTCTTCGAAGCCAAGAATGTTTTCGTGTAAATCTGCTGTTTGCGCAGCCCGTGTAATTTCATTTAATGTCGCATTCCCATTTCCAAAGCGAATGTTGTTTTCGATAGTGTCTGAGAATAAAAAAACATCTTGCGGAACAATGCCCATGAGGCTTCTGTATGTATTGGTTTCCAACTGAGCTATGTCAATTCCATTCATGGAAATGGCCCCTGATGTTGGCATATATGCTTTCATGAGCAACTGAACAATAGAGGATTTTCCAGAGCCCGTGTGTCCAATAAAGGCAACGGTTTTCCCTTTGTGTATTTCTAGGTTCAGATCGGAAAGTGCTTCAATATTCGTTTCAGGATATGTGAAAGAGACATTTTTAAATTGAAGGGTTTCAAATGTTTGAACGGTTTCGTTGCCGCTTGGAATGGCAGAAGACTGATTTAAAAATGCGAGGATACGCGTCATACTCGCTTCTCCCTTCAATACCAAACTTGTTACCCATCCCACACTTGCAAACGGCCAGGTTAGAAGGTTCACGTAAAATATAAATTGTACAATGACTCCATAAGTAATATTGCCAGCAGCAACCTCACGGGCACCGATGTACAACGTGAGTAGTGTTGAAAGCCCAACGAGCATTCCAATAACAGGTGTAAACAACGCATCTGTTTTCACCAAGTGCATTTGTAGTTTTTTATAGGACTGACTTTGCTTGAAGAAATGCGCAACGAAGTGATTTTCTAGACCGAATCCTTTCAGCACTCGTATGCCACTCATACTTTCTTGAACAGTGGTTGAAAGTTCACTTTGCTGACGCTGAACGCGCTCTGTCTTCTTATTAATTCTTCTACTTACAAGAAAAATTCCGATCATCATGAAAGGCAACGGAAGCAAAGTATAAAATGTAAGCTTAGGAGAAATTTTGTACATAATGCCAATACACATGGCGAAGAGAACGATAAGGTTCAACGTATACATGACAGCCGGGCCGAGGTACATACGAACACGTCCAACATCTTCGCTAATCCTGTTCATTAGATCACCCGTACGATTCACTTTATAAAACGAAACATCTAATTTTTGGTAGTGTGCATAAATGGAATTTTTTATATCGAATTCCATCCAACGCGACATGACGATGAGCGTTTGTCTTTGGAAGAAAAGAAAAATTCCTTTGAAGAGATAAAAGAACAAATACAGACCGGCAATAAGTATTGCAATGTAGATTACCCAATCATGGAATGCGCTGTTGTTTCGAACTTCAGGAATGTCGTTAGAAAGTCCAAACCAAGTGCGACAGAGCGCAAGTGTTTCAGGGTAATGAATGGTTTGAATTTTCCCTTGCGCCGCGCTCAGTGCTTCGGCCAGAAAGTCAACACCTTCTCCCACCACAATGGGTGCGTATACATTGAAGGCCGTGGAAAGAATAATGAACAAGGTTCCTAGGAGCAATCGTCCACGGTATTTCCAAAAAAGATAATTGAGTTTAAGTAGTGATTTCAAAATTAGAATTCAAAGTTCCAAGTAATGCTTGGTAGTATTGGAAATAGACTGACTTGTCTTGCTGTTATCTGGAAACCGCCGTTGTCATTGTCTCTTGTTGCGAAGTAAATGAAATACGGATTCATTCTATTGTAAAGGTTGTAAACAGAGAAATTCCAACTGCTACGGAATTTGCGCGGCTCTTCCACCACTTGATTCAATTCAGCATCGAATCGAGAGCGCGTTAGCTTTCCTTTCACGTTCAATGAAAAGTCTGCGCGGTGATAAGGCGCCATGCGGAAACTGTTTCTTTCGCCATACACTTCAACTAAATTTCCTTCAAAGAAATAACGAGAAATAGGAAGGGTAATAGCGTTTCCTGTTGCGTAGACAAACACAAATCCTAAATCAACGCGCGGAGAAAGGGTGTACATCAAAACAACATTTGCGTCGTGGCGTCTGTCCCAACGTGTTGGATAGGCTTTGCCATTATTCACCTCTTCAAATATGCGCATAGTCTTGGCCCAAGTATATCCGACCCAACCTGAGAAATCGCCCATTCGTTTTTTAATGAAGAATTCAGCTCCGTAGCTGTATCCTCTTCCAAATACAAGCAGATTGTCAATGTTGTCTCCGACAGTTTGATCAGGTGTAGAGCCTTCTTTGTAATCACTCTGGTTTTGCATGTCCTTGTAATAGAGCTCAACACTCGACTCCCAGCTGTCGTCAAAGAAATTTCTGAAATAGCCTATACTCACTTGCGAAGCAAGCTGTGGCTTTAATCTATCTGTGCTCGGCAACCAGACATCTGTCGGTAGCGATGAAGGTGAGAGGCTGGTGAGTGTAATGAACTGAAGATTTCGAGACAGCGCCATTTTGAAGCTGGACGCTTTGTTGATTTCATAGCGCGCATTGAATCGCGGTTCGAATCCGACATAATCTGCAACTTTTTTATTTTTCTCGTAGATAGTTGTAATAGGCGTTGTAGATCCTCCAACGCTTGATGTTGAAACTGGATAGGTGTATCGGGTAAAAGGACCCACATGCATGAAATAGGGAATACGCACACCGGCATTGATTCTCCATTTTTCGTTTATATCGAAATCATCTTGAAAGTAAGCCGCAGACTCGTGGGAATATAACTTCACTTGCTCACCTAAATCGAAATTTACATCGCCACTGGAGGCATAGGTGTTATTCG
>CAMDFE010000132.1 GCA_945897395.1 Chryseobacterium gleum
GTTGGCGGTAATTTATGGACGACAACAGATGCAGCTGACACAATTTATATTGTTGATGCCGGCACATACGGTGTTACTCATACCGATATTCATGGCTGTTCTTCTTATTCTGAAGTTGCCGTTCAACAATATCCAGAGCCGCAGATTCCATCTATTTCAGGTGAGCCAAATGCTCTGTACAACAATACGTATTCATACGCAGTGGCTTCACTTCTGGATTACACCTACGATTGGTCTGTTACAGGAGGCACTATTGTTTCAGGGCAAGGAACGAATGTTATTGAAGTAGTGTGGGATCAGTTCATAACGGGAGTTGGCGAAATACAAATGACTTGGACGAATGTCTACGGTTGCGAAAGCACTCAGTTTTACGCTGTGAGTGTCGACGTTTCTGTTCAGGAGATATTCGCTTCCAACTTGAAAATTTATCCTAATCCAACACGCGATCTGGTAAACATTCAATGGGATTTCATGAATGAAAACACTTTCTTAACGGTATTCGATAACACGGGGAAATTACTTTCAACGCAGAAGCTCAATAATCAAACGTTGCACATTCTTGATTTAAGCGGATACGAAAACGGCGTTTATCAATTGCGACTGAGCAATGAAAACGCCGTAATAGTGAAGGCAATAGCCGTAACGCGCTAATTACGCGTTACGTCCAACTGCATTTAAATCTTCGAATGCTTGCTTCAAGCGAGCCACGAATTCCTTTTCTCCTTCACGTAACCAAACGCGTGGATCGTAGAATTTTTTGTTTGGCTTATCGTCGCCGTCTGGATTTCCAATTTGATTTTGTAAATACACTGCTTTGCTTGACATGTAGTTGCGGATACCCACCATGTATGCGTATTGCATATCGGTATCGATATTCATTTTAACTGCACCGTATGAAATGGCTTCGCGAATTTCTTCACGTGAAGAACCGCTTCCTCCATGGAAAACGAAGTTTACGGGTTTCGATCCGGTATTGAATTTATTCTGAATGAACTCTTGCGAATTATTCAAGATAACTGGAGACAACTTCACATTTCCTGGCTTGTATACGCCGTGCACGTTTCCGAAGGCAGCTGCTACAGTGAAGCGATTTGAAACCGCGTTCATGTGCTCATAGGCATAAGCCACTTCTTCTGGCTGGGTATAGAGTTTACTGCTGTCAACATCGCTGTTGTCAACACCATCTTCTTCTCCGCCTGTTACTCCCAATTCAATCTCAAGGGTTACTCCCATTTGAGTCATCTTTTTGAAATACTCAACGCTCAATTCAATGTTTTCATGAAGAGGCTCTTCCGAAAAATCGAGCATATGTGAGCTGAATAACGAACGTCCTGTTCTTTCGAAATGCGACA
This sequence comes from Chryseobacterium gleum, assembly GCA_945897395.1. Taxonomy (GTDB): domain Bacteria; phylum Bacteroidota; class Bacteroidia; order Flavobacteriales_D; family Sanyastnellaceae; genus CAIZGX01. The sequence continues at coordinate 1,353 of CAMDFE010000132.1, forward strand.
ACCCGTGCTCCATCATTCCGTCCATCCAAGGAAGTAAATTCTTCGCGCAATGGTCTGTGTGCATGATAACAGGAACACCGTAAGCCTTCGCCATTAAATGCACGTGATGTGCGCCGCTCACAGAGCCCAAAATGGCAGCTTCTTGGTTTTTATTGTCAAGTGCCTTGCCGGCATAGAATACCCCGCCTCCATTGCTGAATTGAACCACCACTGGCGAATTCAGATCACGAGCGGTTTCAAGAACTGCGTTCACACTGTTCGTTGAAATTACATTTACTGCTGGCAATGCGTAGCCGTGTGCCTTTGCATCGTTCAACACTTCGGTAACTTCGTCACCGGATAATACCCCTGCTTTAAATTTCATGATTTTATATTGAAGTTGTAAAAGTAATGTGATTGGAACCGCCCGCCACGTGATAAATGCTTCGAGCGTAGCTCAATTGGAACTTTTTGAAGTTGACAGTTGTTCCGAACGAGAGTCCTGCAGTCGCTGGTCTATTCGGAATCGAAAGCTCTTTTCGTTGACGATAATTGTATCCGAGGCCAATGCGCACATTGCTACCGAGAATAATTTCGGTACCTATGACTAGGTGACGCATGAGCAAATCTCCGAACTCCCAGGTGCGATCTTCAACGGGCAATCCGGTTAAAGGATCAACGATGATTGTAGCATTCGGATCTGTGTATTTCACGTTCCACTTCTGAACATTTTCGTATGCGATATGGAACAGGAATGGAGCGTTCTTCGGACGCTTGCTAATACCTATTTGCAGTTCAAGTGGAAGTTTTTCTTTTGAGCTTTCGCGGTAAGTCACGAGTTGCATACCTACATTTTTTAAAACGAAACTTGCAGAAAAATTCTTTCTGGGTTGGAAATAAGTCGCCGCTGCATCTATAGCCACTCCGTAGGAATAATAGGTATCGAAAACAGAGTACAAATTTTTTAAGTTCAGGCCTACACGCCACAAGGAATCGATCTTATAGGATGCCCCAAGTGTTAAGGCATATTCGTTTGAAGAGAAAGTCCCGAGGTCATTTCCCAATCCGTCAAGTCTTGCGCTGGTTCCGTATCCGAAGTATTGGAGTGTTCCAGCAAACGCGAATTTGCTTTTTGTTGGATGGAATCCGAAGGTTGAATATCCGAAATTCGATTGTCCAAAATAGCGCACGTAGCTCATGGCGAGTTTTCGATCCATGAGCGAATCGATGAGTGCTGGATTAATGGCGGCAGTATTGATATCACTGGCACAAAGCGCTATGGCATTGCCGCCAATTGCCGCAACGCGGGCAGAACCGAAGATGTTGATTCCAGAAAAAACAGTGGTGCCCGCTTGCGCGAAGCAGCAAAGTGAAGCTGCGCAAAGGACAAAAGTGAGGAGTTGTTTTTTCATGATTCAGGCATGCAAGTAACGAAATAGTTCTGAATATATTTCACAGCTTACTTTGCTTTTTCTTTCAGAAGAGCTTTGTCTATGACCTCGTGCATGTCTGTCACGAAGTGAAATTTCAGACCCTTCAAATAGCGCTCATCGATTTCGTCGATGTCTCTGCGATTTTTCTCGCAGAGAATTATTTCTTTGATTCCTGCGCGCTTCGCGGCGAGAATTTTCTCTCGCACACCGCCTACGGGAAGGACTTTTCCTCGGAGTGTGATTTCTCCGGACATGGCGAGAAACTTCTTCACTTTACGTTTGGTGAAGGCCGACGCAAGCGCCGTTAACATGGTAATACCTGCGCTTGGGCCGTCTTTTGGAACGGCGCCTTGAGGAACGTGAATATGCACATTCGTTTCATCGAACACTTTCGCTTCCATTTCGAGCAGACTCGAATGTGCCTTCAAGTATTCCAACGCAAGTGTTGCGCTTTCCTTCATGACATCACCCAAATTCCCTGTTAATGTGAGTTTTCCTTTTCCTTGAGTTAGGCTCGATTCAATAAATAAAATATCGCCACCTGCTGGTGTCCAGGCCAATCCTGTAACTACTCCGGCTACGTCGTTGTCGACATATCTATCTTTTTCATAGCTCACGCCTAAGGCCTTCGAAACATCTTCTTTCGTTAACGCAGCTTTATATTTTTCTTTGAAGGCCATCTGCTTCGCTCGGTGGCGAACCATTTTACCAATGCGTTTTTCGAGCGAACGAACGCCGCTTTCGTTGGTGTAAGATTCAATCAAAAACGAAAGAACTTCATCGTTGAAGGATATGTTCTTTTCGGTTAGTCCGTTTTCGGTTAATTGCTTCGGTACCAAATGGCGCTTGGCAATTTCTAATTTTTCTTCGAGGGTATATCCGTTGACTTCAATGATCTCTAAACGATCGCGAAGCGCGGGCTGCAGCGTAGATAGCGAATTACATGTCGCGACAAACATCACCTTCGAAAGGTCGTATTCCAACTCAACGAAATTGTCGTAGAACGCGTGGTTCTGTTCCGGATCTAAGACTTCTAACATAGCAGAACTCGGATCACCGTGAACCCCCTGCCCCATCTTGTCAATTTCGTCCAAAACAAAAAGTGGATTCGATGTTCCTACCTTTTTCAAGTTCTGAATAATGCGTCCGGGCATAGCGCCAATGTATGTCTTGCGATGTCCGCGAATCTCCGCTTCATCGTGTAATCCGCCCAAAGACATGCGGACGTATTTCCTTCCGATTGCTTCCGCAACGCTCTTTCCTAATGATGTTTTTCCTACACCTGGAGGCCCGTATAAGCAAATGATTGGCGATTTCATATCGCCTTTTATTTTCAATACTGCGAGATGCTCCAGAATTCTTTCCTTCACTTTTTCCAAACCGAAATGATCACGATCGAGTACTTTCTTCGCATGATGCAAATCGAAATTATCTTGACTGGTTTCGCTCCATGGCAAGTCTAGCAACAATTCAACATAGTTAGATTGCACGCTGTATTCCGCAGCTTGCGAATTCATGCGTTCCAGTTTTGCTAATTCTTTTTCAAAAGCCAATCGAACATTTTCGGGCCACTTCTTCAACTTCCCTTTTTCACGCTTCGCGTCTATTTCTTCCTTCTGCGGATTTGCTCCAAGTTCGTCTTGGATCTGCTTGATTTGCTGAGTTAGAAAATACTCGCGTTGTTGTTTCGAAATATCAATGTGAACCTTCTTCTGAATCTCTTTCTTCATTTCTAGCATTTGCAAATCGCTGTGCAATTGCTCAAAAACCTTCTTTGCTCTTTCATCCAAATCCGCAATTTCTAAAAGCTCTTGCTTCTTCTCTACGTCTGCCTTCATGTTCGATGAAATGAAGTTGGTGAGGAATGACAATCCGTTGATGTTCTTGATGGCTAGCGCGGCTTCGCTTGGAATATCTGGAGAAAGGTTTATGATGTTCAACGCGTGATCGCGAAGTGATTCGAACAACGCTTGCTGCTCTTTGCTTTCCGCTTTGTTGTTGATTTCTTCAAATGCCGAAACCTGCGCTTCAAAATACGGGTCAGTTTTTACCAAACCCTGAATCGAGAAGCGCTTTTTACCTTGAAGAATAACGGTCGTGCTTCCGTCGGGCATGCGTAACATGCGCAAAATGGTGGCCTGTGTTCCTATGAGATGAAGGTCTTCGAACGACGGGTCTTCCATGTCTGCGTTGCGTTGTGCTACTACGCCAATGGTTTTAGTTCCTGCGTTCGCCTCTTGAATGAGGCGAATGCTGCGGTCTCTTCCAACAGTAATTGGAATAACCACACCTGGAAAAAGAACGGTATTTCTTAGTGGCAGAATAGGCAACACTTCAGGTGTTTCCTCATTTGCCATATTGTCTTCGTCCTCAGCTGAAATCAGAGGAATAAATTCTTGATTATTTTCTTCGTCGGAAAAAAAATACGGATCTACTTCATTGTTCATACGCCTCAATTTTCAATGTCAATGCCAC
>CAMDFE010000133.1 GCA_945897395.1 Chryseobacterium gleum
TTGGGGGAACCATGAATATTATTACGCGCGGAATTGATGCGAAGCGAAGCGTGCGCCTTCGACAAGAATATGCATACGGTGCTTTCTCCAGAACTTCATTCGCTTTCAATTCAGGTAAAACAAAAAAAGGTTGGGCATTTTCGATGGCCACATCTTTCAAAACAGGAAGCGGGTGGGTTGATGGAACCTTCACCAAAGGATTTTTCTATTATGGGAAAATTGAAAAAATTACAGGCAATCACCATTTGAGTTTATACGGATTGGGTGCTCCTCAAGAACACGGTCAGCGTTTAAGGTCTGAAGCAATTGCACTCTATAGTGCCGAAACGGCCTCTGCCGTTGGGGCCCCTTCAACCTACAATACGAATCCAACTGCTGAAGTATCGATTTTTAACGGTGGTATTAATTATAACCCTGATGTCGGTAATTTAACTCGCTACGATTTTGTAAACGGACAGCGCACCAACATTCAAGCTGAAGAGCAATTCAATGGTCGAGTGAATTTTTATCACAAGCCACAATTCTCATTCAAAGATGTTTGGACACTGAATGAAAAGTCGTTCATAAGCACGGTAGTTTATGCCTCCTATGGAAGAGGTGGTGGAACACGCTGGAACAACAACATTACCGCCAACGATTATTTGGCCGATGGAAGTGTGAACATGCAAGCGTTTTATGACTCGAACGTCGGTGCTAAACCACCCTTATTTTCAGGGCCTGATTACAATGTAAATACACTAGTAAGTTCTACCGAACGATACGCTGTTTCGAATTATGTAAAGGCCAGCATGAATGAACACTCTTGGTACGGTGTGTTGAGCACCTTCAATAAAAAATTCAACGACAAATGGAATTTCGCGGGCGGCGTTGACTTGCGTTCTTACAAAGGATCTCACTACAGAAAAATAATTGACCTGATGGGTGCCGATTATATTATTGCGCGAACTGCGGTTAATTACAACGATCCTAATTTGATTAAAAGAGAAGGCGATGTTATAGATTTCAATAATGATGCGTTCATTCGTTGGGGTGGTTTATTCGGACAGATAGAATACCAAGATGAAAAAATTTCTGCTTTCGTAAGTGCGTCAGCAGCAACTACAGGATACAATCGCGTGGATTATTTCCGCCCCAAAGTGTATGAAGTTAATGGTGTTGAAGTTCCTGTTGGCTATTCTTATGTGAACAACGGCATTGCTCTTGTTTCAGACACAACGGTTGTTGATGGACAAACCTTGACAAGTAATATGAGTGGTTCTGAATATCAAACTACCGGCTGGTATTACCGTCCAACAGCAACGATAAAGGCGGGTGTGAAATATAATTTAACACGTGATTTAGCTGTCTTTTTAAATTCAGGTTATTTGAACAAGGCTCCTCTATTCAGTCAGATATACACCAATGCGAACGAACGTTTCAACGCCATTGAAAACGAAGTTATTTCAAGCTTTGAAAACGGCTGGAATTACAAGTCCAAGAAGTTTTCATTCAACGTAAATCTATATTACACCACTTGGAAAAACAAACCTTATGGCGGTGGGCTTCAAGTGCCAGATCCTCAAGATCCAACTACAAACATCACGGTAAACATCCGTGGAATGAATGCACGTCACAAAGGAGCTGAATTAGATTTTGCATACAAAATCAACGATCGAATAACCTTCGAAGGATTGGCTTCATTTGGTGATTGGATTTGGACCTCTTCGGATACCATATACATATTCGACGATGCGGGAAATCCAGTTCCAGAAGAAGCTGGAGATCCCAACAGCTCTCAACTTTTTGTTACTTACGACGCAAATGGCGTTCATGTAAGTGATGCGGCGCAAACACAGTTGGGTGCTATGTTGCGTTATGAATGGAAAAACGGAGCTTATGCAAAAGCCAGATACACCTGGTTCGACCGATATTTCGCCGACATGAACCCCTTCGAATTGAAAGGCGAAAACGCTGGAAGAGATTCTTGGAGAATCCCGTCATACGGAACACTTGAATTACACGCAGGTTACGGCAAAGAAATTGGCGGTGTTCGCTATGACCTTCGCGGCAGTGTGTTCAATGTATTGAATAGCGTATTCATTACAGATGCAAGAAATAACGACTCGTTTGCTCTTTACAACAATAAGGCTTTCAATTTTGATGCATCTTCTGCCGGAGTTTTCTTTGGTCAAGGAAGATGGTTCAACGTATCTTTATCGGCCACATTCTAATGAGGCATTCTAGAAAAATAAAAAAGAACAATAGAAAAAAATGAAATACATCTACACACTCTTGTTAGCGCTTCTATTTGGAGCTACACAAGCACAAGTTGTCATTAACGAAGTTGATGCCGATCAAGTTGGAACCGACGCTGCCGAATTCATTGAATTGTATGGTGCTCCCGGACAATCTTTGAACGGAATGGTTATGGTTTGGTTTAACGGAGCGGGAGGAACTTCTTACAAAACCGTTGACCTATCTGGAAACGTAATTCCTGCCTCAGGATATTTCGTTATCGGAAATGCAGGTGTTGCTAACGTGAATGTTACATTCACAGGAAATACATTACAAAATGGTGCTGATGGTATAGCAATCTATACTGCCACATTAGCGGCTTGGCCCAATGGCACCGCAGTAAGCGCAACTGGGTTAGTAGATGCTTTGGTATACGGAACAGCAGATGCAGCAGCAACAAACCTAATATCTGTGCTTACACCAGGTCAACCTCAGGCAGACGAAACTGCGGCCACTCCTACATTGAACAATTCTTCTTCTCGCATTCCTGATGGTGGTGCTGCATTCAATACTGCTGCCTATGTTGCTCAATTACCAACGCCAGGTGCCTCCAATAGCGGAACAATCGCTGGCTGCATGGATAACACTTCTTGTAACTACAATGCGCTAGCAACAGTTGACAACGGATCTTGTGCATTTCCAGGAGATGCCTGTAACGACAATAACGCCTCTACTTCCGGAGACACCTATAATGCCTCATGTGTATGCGTTGGACTTATATCTGGTTGTATGAATAATGTTGCTTGTAACTACAATCCTGCCGCTGTTGTAGACGACGGATCTTGTGCATTTCCTGGAAGCGCATGTAACGACAACAATGCCAGCACTACCGGTGATGTTTATGATGCGTCTTGCAACTGTGCGGGAACTCCATCCGGAGCAAGTTCAATTCTTCCTGCTCGCGGACAAGCCGTTGGCGCAAGTGTGACTGTCACCGGAGTCGTAACGAACGGCGCTGAAATGGGAAGCTCTGTTCGATACATTCAAGACAGCCAAGCCGGTATCGCGATCTATCCTGGATTAGATTGGACCGCATGGGGAGTTACTCCTTTGCGCGGTGATATAATTACTGTATCAGGTGTGATTTCAGAATACAACGGGTTATTAGAAGTGGGTTCAACATTAACAGCTGTTACTGTTAACTCTTCCAATAATACTCTTCCTACAAATCAATTGGTTACTCCAAATATGATTGCTGAAGCTTACGAAGGCGAATTGGCAACAGTAGATAACGTTGTTTTCGATTTAGCGGGATCTGTTATTTCTGGAAACTCGACTTATACTTTTCTGGCTAACGGACAATCGGGTGTTATATACATTCGTGCTGGAAGCGTTTTAGTTGGAACGAATCTTCCTGCAAGTGCGATTACGCTAGTGGGAATTGTTTCTCAATTCGACGCTACTGCTCCTTTCGATGCTGGTTATCAAATTTTACCACGTGATGAAAATGATTTCATTCTTCCTCCGGGCGTTGCTATCATTGGTACTGTTACTCAAACCAACATCACCACTTCATCTTTCGATTTAAACTGGACAACCAATAATGGTGGAGACAGTGAAGTGAATTATGGTTTAACACCTTCATTGGGTCAAACAGTTTACATCAATGAAAGTGTAACAAGTCACGTTGTAAATATCCCTGGATTACAGCCTGGAACAATTTACTACGCATCTGTAACCTCTTCAAACGTTGATGGATCTAGCACGAGCAGTGTTCGTCCATACGCTACAAAGAGCTTAAGCTCTGGCGAAATTCGCACCTATTTCACGCGTCAAGTAGATAACAGTTATGCAACAATCGAAAACGCAATCTCTTTGGGTACGTTAACAAACGACACCATAGCTGCATACATCAGTCGTGCGCAGCAAGCGGTTGATATTGCCATTTACAACTTCACAGACGATGCAACTATTGCCAACGCAATCAACGGCAGATACAATGCTGGTGTGCAAGTGCGAGTAGTTGCCGATGGTTCTACCGCTCAACTCGGTTTATCCCTTTTAGATCCAAATATTCCTGTGGTCGAGAGAATTAACACTTCTGGAACCGGCATTATGCACAATAAATTTATTGTTATCGATCCAGATTCTGCAGCAAATTCATGGGTGTTTACAGGGTCTACCAACTGGACAGACAACAATATGTCTACCGATTTCAACAATATAATTATTTTCCAAGATCAAAGTATTGCTCGCGGGTACCGTTTAGAATTCGAGGAAATGTGGGGTGGGTCTGGCCCGCAGCCAGGTAATCCGAATGGCGTATTTGGATCTAGCAAAACCAACAACACTCCGTTGCAATATGTAATGGGTCCAGATGATATTAAAGTTGAAAGTTATTTCTCTCCTACCGACAACACGAACGGTGCGATTATCAAGACCATGCAAACGACAGACACAAATTTAGATTACGCCATTCTTGCTTTCACACGCGCAGATATTGCTGATGCTATCATAGCTGAAGATGATTTATTCTTGGTGTTGGTTCGTGGTATGATGGAACAAACTTCAGATCCCGCGTCTGAATTTGCATACTTGCAAGCCGCAGGTCAAGACATCCGTTCGCATGAGGGTATTCAATATGACCTTCACCATAAGTATTGCATTGTCGATCATAGCACGTTGGATTCAGACCCAACTGTTCTTACTGGAAGTCACAACTGGAGCAGTGCCGCACAAACCACGAATGACGAGAACACTGTTGTAGTTCATGACGCGCGCGTTGCGAATCTTTACCTACAAGAATTCATGGCAACATGGAGTTTGGTTGGTGTTGAAGACGCTGCGAACAACGACATGAACGTTTATCCAAATCCTGCATCTTACAACTTGTGGGTAGGTGTTCCAGTTCAGTCTGGAAAATCAATCTTGAATATTTACAGCGCACAAGGACAATTGGTTCACACCGAATATTTGAACGCAGGAATGAATCAAGTTTCATTGCCCTCA
>CAMDFE010000134.1 GCA_945897395.1 Chryseobacterium gleum
AGGGGTATAGTCGAAAAATGGAAATTTATGTTTTAATTCTCTAAGTATGGCATGTCGCCACTCGTCAACCATCGGACGTTCCAACCAATTGCGCTTCGTCAACAAACTGTTTTTACTTTCAAATCTCCCGAATGAATCTCGGGTTGAAATAACTTCCTCTTCGTATCTGCTGAGCAATATGAAACTCGCAGCAAAAACATCAAAATTGAAATGAAAGGCCCCATTGTCTGGCACTTCAAAAGGAAAGTCAAAACGATCCAATTTTTCAATTGAATTATCTTCGAAAAAAGCAGAGCGGGAAACATGCAAATGATTGTCCCAGCCATCTTCAGCATAAATTACTTTCGCTCCTTTGTATCCGTCGAATTCAGTTTTGTCTTTCACTAGTAAAAACGAAACTCCAACAGGACTGAACAGCTCTTTCAGCGCATAATTCAACCGAAGGGAATCTATTTCCGAATAAATGGCAATCAAGCGAAGAAAGATTTTATACTCGATAAAATAATTTCAGCTGAATGTCCATTTCCATATAGATTAATGGATTCAGGCATTCCGTTCTTCAAGAAGTATTGACTTTCAATTTTGATTTTACTCAAATCGTTGTGCACCACTTTCGCATAACCGTTGTCAACCAATTCGGTCCATTCGGTTTCGCTGCGAAGGATTAAGCAAGGTGTTCCCATGTAGAAAGCCTCTTTACACAATCCACCAGAGTCGGTCCAAACCAAAGAAGCTTTCGTCAATTTCTCAAGGGTTTCAGAATAATTAAATGGAGGAAATAAAATGAAATTCTTATTCAATTTCAATTGTTCCCATTCATCTTTCAAATCCGAATTCTCCAACGAAATAGCGGTTCTCGGATGAATCGCAAAATGCAATTCCATTCCTAGATTAATGGAAATTTGAAGTAGTTCTTGTAAAAAGGGGAGTAAGAACTCCGGATTATCTACGTTCGTAGGCCTGTGCAGCGTTAAGAATATATACTTTTCTCGCTCTTTCGCAATGCCGTTAGAATAGTAAAGAGCATTGTCTAACATCACATCTCCACATTCAACAACAGCAGGGATAGCCGCAGTGGCATTCTTTTCTGATGTATTTTGAAATCCTTCTTTTTGTAATTGTTCCGTTGCACCAGCAGTAGGCGTGAAGAGCAAGGTGCTTAAATGATCCGTAGTTACGCGATTAATCTCTTCTGGCATTTGTCTGTTGAAGGAACGCAACCCCGCTTCAACATGCGCAATGGGAATCTGCATATGCGCAGCGGCAAGCGCTCCGGCCAATGTGCTATTCGTGTCGCCATACAACACCACCATATCTGGATTGTGTTGTTGAAAGGCCTTTTGAAGTGACATAGACATGTGAGCTATTTGCTCAATGCTGTTTCCAGAAGGCGCTTCCAGCAAGACATCGGGTAATTTGATTTTCAAATCTGAAAACAATTGTCCCGACATGCTTTCAGAAGAATGTTGTTGTGTATGAATCTTTATTTCTTGAAGAAAGGCATCGTTTTCTATAGCACGCGTCAATGCCGCAGACTTAATTATTTGCGGACGAGCACCAACTACAGTTACAATTTTTTTCATAGCATCATTTTTCCTTCGTCTGCAAAGCTATAATAACTGCTCTCAGTTACAATTAAATGATCCAAAACTTGTAATTCAAGCACTCTTCCCGCTTGAATAAGCTTTTCGGTCACGCGAATATCTTCTGCACTGGGAGTCAAATTTCCACTTGGATGGTTGTGTGCCAATATAAGTTGTGAAGCTTTATGTTGAAGGGCTAAGTGGAAAATGCGCTTAGGATCTACAACGGTTCCGCTGAATCCACCTTCTGAAACTTTTTCAAGTTTTATCACTTGATTGTTTCTTGAAAGGAATAGTACCCACATCTCTTCGTGATTCAAATCGGAGAGGTGTTGGTGAAACAATTCAAATGCATGTGCTGAGCTTCCGACTGTAACACCCTTCTTTCGCTCTGCGGAGCGCTTTCTGCGTCCCAATTCAAACGCTGCCAACAAGGTGGAGCATTTGGCTGGTCCAAGTCCCTGAATGGAAGAAAGCTCAGAAAAGGAATACCGACTTAATTCATGCAAGCAGTTTCCCGATTTATGAAGAAGGTTATCTGCAATTTGAATAGCAGATTCTTTGGCGTTACCGGAACCGATTAATATGGACAATAACTCTGTGTCTGTAATACTTCTAGCGGAATGCCTAAGCAATTTCTCTCTCGGTAAATCATTCTCAAGTAAATCAACTTTTATACTCATACTTTTTTTTCACAAAAGAAACACGATATGGGCTAGAAGTCAAGAAACAGTTATGCGTGTTTATGCCAAATAAAAAAGCCGTCAAAAGACGGCTTAAAAAAAACAAACCAATGAAAACAAATTCTTATTTCAAGCCATTCACGTAAACGGTAAGACTGCTCTTTAAGTTAGAGGCCTTGTTCGAATGAATCACATTGTTCTTGGCTAATTTGTCCAACATTGACGAAACTGTAGGTAACAAAGCAATAGCTTCCGCTTTGCTCTTCAATGCACGCAATTTGCGCACAGCGTTACGAGTTGTCTTATGGTAATATTTGTTGCGAAGACGCTTTGCGTCGTTGCTACGGATTCTTTTAATTGCTGATTTGTGATTCGCCATTTCTAGTAAAAATTGGTGTGCAAATGTACATTAAATATTTGTTCGTACAAGTACTTTTTTCGATTTATCAAAAGTTTATACGTCCCGAGATGAAGTTATGTCAAATAACAATATGTTTATCAATGCTTTAAACGGTTTTGACGAATAGATTGCATATAGGACTTTTTCCTTTCTTGCTATAAGATTTGCGCATGAAATTCAAACATCTTCCCCTTTTTTTGATTCTTTTCGCGTGTGGAAAGGAACAATCCGAATCGATTTCGACTTTTGAGAAGCGACCATCTATTCCCAAACTCGAAGCGAATAATCTGGAAGTTCAACAAAATGTTGAACAGAAAATTACTCGCTGGCTAAGTGAAGGCAAAGCGTGGAAATGGTCAGACCTTTCAGACGACGAATTATTTGCAGCCATCGAGTTGTCACATGGCGAATTCGCCGTTGGATTAAAACTTCGTGGAGAAACCGACAGTTTACCGATTCATGATTTGTCCAAACGCAGAGAGTGGGAAAGTTTAAGAGAGGAGATACTGAAGAGTTTGGAGGACACTTTAACGGTTGAGATGGGCAGGGAAGTGAGGAGAGAAGATTTCGTGTTGGAGATTGATCTTCACCTGCCCATTATTTCTTTCAACTCGAAAAGTCCAGCGCTGGTAGCGTGGCTTATCGGATGTGAGAATATCCGATACCTTGAACCTCTTAACGATTTTATAGACGAAGCCGTCAATAGAACAGAAAGCGGTTGCGCTCCGAACTACGATGTTGTGCAAGCAGGTGATTATACCACAACTGGAACAGGTGCTAAAATTTCGTGGCATTGGAACTACCACAATGTCCCTCAGGCGTGGGGCATTCGTCAAGGCATGGGAATAGGAGTAGGGGTCATAGATGCTGGAGTTTCTTCAAATCAGTACCTGCTCTTTCAACAATTCAATTCGGGATATTCCAATGTAGGAAGAACGCATGAAACTTCATTTACGATAGGCACTTCCCAATACACCTCCTGCAATCATGGAAATGCAATGTCCGGACTCATTGCTGCACCTTGGTCGAATTATGGCAACGCCATTGGTGGTGCGCACAAGGCCAATTTATATACTGTTCGTGCTGCAGACGATGTGTATTTGAATACATCAGCGGAGAGATTAGCTGTAAAAAATGCATATGTCTATTTAGCCAATAAGTCTGCGGTTAAGATTATCAGCATGTCCATGGGAACACCCTTTTACAGCAGCGTTTTGTTGGATGCCGTGAGCTATGCGAGTTCAATGGGCAAGTTGCTGTTCGCTGCTGCCGGGACATCGACCTATTTTTCTTCGGGACTTGGAGTCATTTATCCGGCAGCCTTTACCGAATGTCAAGCGGTTACTGGCGTAAACGACAATGATCAAACCTGTCAGGTTTGTCACGACGGCCCGCAGGTAGATTTCACTGTAGTAATGGAGCGAAGTTGGGACGTAAATCGAAAAGCTGTGGGAATAAATCAGTATAACGATTGGCCACAGTACATTGGGGGCTCGAGCGCTGCAACAGCTTCTGCTGCAGCCATTGCAGCAATCGTTTGGTCAACAAAACCGACACTTTCAAAATTCCAAGTATTGTGGATTCTGAGATATACAGCGCAGTTTCCAATTCTTCCCAATAGTGAACACGGTTATGGTAAACTGAATGCACTGAGTGCCGTTCAGCTGGCGCAACAATATTGAATTACGGAGTTTGACTTACCCAAAAAGAACCGTCGGAATTGAACTCCTTTTTCCAAATGGGAACAGTGGCTTTGAGTTCATTCATGAGCATTTCACAAGCTTGAAACGCATCTTTGCGGTGCTTGGAAAATACAGCAGCAACAACGGCCAATTCTCCAGGTAGTAGGCGTCCAATGCGATGATAAAGGACAAGGGTGTTGATTTGAAATTGGGATTCTAAAGATTCCGCAATGCGTTTCATTTCATTGTGAAATAAAGCCTCGTAAGCTTCGAATTCCAAATAAAGAACGTCTAATCCTTTGTTCGGGGTGCGAACGATTCCATTGAATACAACTTCAGCTCCTGAAGTTGAAGAACGAAATTGCTCTAAATCAGGAAACCCTTTTGCGTCATCTATGAGCTGGAAATCTGTTTTCATCCGCCGCTAACTGGAGGTAATAAAGCCATGTGATCGCTCTCGTTAACATCATCTTTCGGACTAGCCATAAAGTGATTCACGGCAATAAGAAAAGGAATGTCATTGACCTCGGAGTGATACTTTCGAAAAGCCATCACGATCTTTTCAACAGTAATTGGAAAAGCTGGTACTTCAACACGAACGGTATCTCCGTATTGCTCTTTCAATAATCCGAATAAATGAATTTCCTTGATCATAGACTGCGAATTAACAAACGAATTCCGGCATAAATCAAAATTGTGACCGTAATTAATCGAATTCCATTCTTCGGAAGGAATTTCAAGGCTGTGAAATTTCCAAGGATAGCTCCAGAAACAACAGCAAGGATTAAGTAGTATGTTGAATTT
>CAMDFE010000135.1 GCA_945897395.1 Chryseobacterium gleum
CACCAATTCAGATGGAAAATGGGAGCCAGGTGCTGGCGAGTCTGTTGTAGATATGGGCTTACGCGGAATGATTCCGAGTTGGAATTAATTTGAATTCTGCTTCTTCCGAAACGGCAACAACACCAAGAAAAACAACAACGCTCCTAAACATTCGAGCGTGATTAAGTAATACGGATAAGGACCGAAGAAATCCATGGCGCTGCCGCCCTCGGGCTTGTGCATGAGATATCCGTAATTGCTGCCAATAATTTTATTGACTGAAAAGGCTAGCGCGAAATAAACCTGTGAAGCAAGAACCACACGCAGCCAAGATCCTTTTTCCGGATACAATTTCATTCCGAAAACTAAAAAGGATGTAGCTATAATTAATCCCGCATGTCCAATGAAAAATGAGACGTAAGGCACTTCCGGAAATACACCCATGAAGTCTGGAGTGATGAGTCCATTCATCGTCCCTGTCATAACCCAGCACCACGCAATTTCAGCCATGCCTCTGCGCTTAAGTAATAAAGCCAATGCGGTTAAGATATTCGCGAGGTTGCAAAGCTCTAAAGGCAAGTCGTGACGAACTTCCCACAGGCCTGTTTGATAACGATAAGTTTGATAAATAACCATATTCGCCAACAACAATACCCCAAAAAACCAGCGCAGTATTTCGCGCGCTTGGACGTTTTTCCTTCCAACCCAAATAAAAAAAAGTGAGAGGAAAATCGTTAAGCCAATAATGAAAAAATGCTCGTTGGTGAACAGTTGAAATTTCATGAAGATCGGTATTTTTCGGTTTCGCTTTCTAACATAGATCTGTAACTCATGTAGCGCGATTCTGCAATCTCTGCTTCACTCAATGCCTCTAACACAGCGCACTTGGGCTCGTTAACGTGCTTGCAATTATTGAACTTGCAGGCAGGTAATAATTCTAAAAATTCAGGGAAATAATTCCCCAATAATTCCTCTTCGAAATTCACTAAGCCAAATCCTTTGATACCCGGAGTGTCAATTAAAAACGACGTGTCACTCAATGGAAATATTTCAGCAAACGTTGTCGTATGCTGTCCTTTCCCGCTCCAGTCGCTTATATCACCAATGCGAATGTCTTCGTTGTTGGAAATCTTTCCAACCAAAGATGATTTGCCAACACCGCTGTGTCCCGAAAATAAAAACGTTCCGGTCTCAATGAGCTCTTTCAATTCTTTCAGTCCTTGTCCGGTTTCAATACTCGTAAACAACAACTCGTATCCAATGCCTTTGTAGATGGAAGCCAAGTCAATCGCTTTCTCTTTTTCTTCGTCTGTGTATATATCCCACTTGTGAAAAATCAAGGTAACGGGAATGCGGTAGGCTTCTGCGGTGACTAAAAAACGATCGATAAATCCGGGCGTGGTTTGCGGACGATCAATTGTCACAAGCAAGAAAGCACGTGTAATATTCGCCGCAATTATTTGTGCTTCTTTCGAAAGGTTTACCGATTTAAGAATGATGTAATTGGTGCGGTCGTGAATGCGGTTAATACTTCCATTGCCGGCGCTGTCCATTTCAACATCTACATAATCTCCTGCAGCAATAGGGTTAGTGGTGCGAAGTCCTTGCAGTCTAATTTTTCCGCGCAGCGAACACACCACAATCTTACCGTCGATTAAAACGTCGTAAGATTTTCCTGTTGTTTTAAAAACCAATCCTTTTTTCACTTGTCTAAGGTAATACCTTTCTATATTTGACCCGTTCTCATAGGGGTGCCATTCGAAAAAAATGGCTGAGATTAAACCCTTCTTGTTTCAGAACAAGAGGAACCTGGGCGGGTAATGCCGCCAAGGAAAAGATGAACAACGTGCACCATAACCCCTGTCGTGCGCGCAAATTAGAAGACATGTTAAAGAAAATTATTTTTATTAGTGTTGCGCTTTTTGTTGTGTCAATTGCATTTGCACAAGAAAAAAAGGACACGACAATTGTTCCAACTTTTATTTTAGATCCTATCAGTATTCGCGATGTGTGGTCGGCGAATAGCACCGCTCCATATGCGTTGACGAATATTCTTCCGAAGGATATTGAAAAAATAAATACAGGAGTGGATCTTCCATTCTTGTTGCGATTCACACCGTCGTTAACTGTTACTTCCGATGCAGGAAATGGAATTGGATACACAGGCCTTTGGATACGCGGAAGTGACCCCACACGCGTAAATGTTTCCATCAATGGCGTCCCACTCAACGACCCTGAAAGTCAGCAAGTTTTTTGGGTGAATACTCCCGACTTGGCGTCTTCAACTTCCAACATTCAAATTCAACGCGGAATAGGTACTTCTTCGAACGGAACAGGATCTTTCGGCGGAAGCATTCACTTAGATACTGACACAGATTTAGAACGAGACTTCGTCCGGTTGAATACCGGCGGAGGTTCATTCGGAAGTAATAAACTTATGATTGAAATAGGAAGTAGAAGGAGCCCCAAGTTCGAATACAACCTCCGTGCAAGCAGCATTCAATCGAATGGGTACATCGATCGTGCAGAGACCCGTTTGTTTTCTTATTTCACAAAAGGAAAATGGAGATTGTCTCAAGAAGAAAATCGCAAAAGTGAATTGACGGTTTTTGTTTTTGGTGGAAAGGAAAATACCTATCAAGCATGGAACGGAACGCCTTATGAAAAACTTTTTGGAACCACTTCGGACATTCTGGCTTTTGCAGGAAGGAATGAAGCGTCGCAAGTGGATATTGATAATTTATTGAATTCTGGGCGAACATACAATTCGTATTTGTATGAAAATGAAATAGACAATTACGCCCAAGACCATGCGCAAGCACATTATTTTTCATCGAAGAAAAAGAATGGTTTAGTGCATGAATTTCGCGCGGCAGCGCACTTTACACACGGTCAAGGATATTTCGAACAATACAAGACAGATCAAGATTTAGCGAACTACAACTTACTTCCACAGATTGTAAATGGCGACACCATTACCACCACGAATTTGGTGCGACGACGTTGGTTGAACAATAATTTTTATGGCGTGACCGCTTCGTATGCGTTGAAGAAAAACAATTTTACAAGTACAACAGGTTTTGGAGCGAATCACTACAGCGGACAACATTACGGAAGGGTTATAGCAACCGGAAATCCGCTGATCTTTGTCGTCGATCATGAGTATTACTATGGACAGTCAGATAAGTATGACGCAAATGCCTTTTCGAAAATAGAGTGGGCGATTATTCCGAAAAAAATTATGGTGAATGCAGATGTGCAAGCGCGCTATGTTACCTACAACACAAAAGGTATAGACAACGATCAGAGACCGTATGATGTTAATACGAACAGTAAATTTTTCAATCCGAAAGTGGGTGTGCGTTATTTCATGAATAAATCTATTTCGCTATATGGTTCTGTTGCTCAATCAGGAAAAGAACCGAATCGAAACGATTTTGTTGACGCGCCTTTTGGTGTAACTCCAAAGAATGAATACATGACCGATTACGAAGCTGGCCTTCATTTCGAGAACGATAAATTGTTTCAATTCGATGTGAATGTCTACTCCATGAATTACAGCAATCAGTTGGTGCTTACTGGCGCGTTGAATGACGTAGGTGCTCCTCTGAGAACCAATGTGGCAGCGTCTTATAGAAGAGGCGTTGAATTGAGCTCTTCAGCTTACTTCAATCAACAACGTTTAAAGGTGAATGGAAATATTACGTTGAGCGAGAATAAAATCATCGATTTCCAAGAGCGCATTTTCAACTACGATAGTTATGTGGAAGAAGTTATTTCCAGAGGGAAAACAGACATAGCGTTTAGTCCGAATATTATTGCAGGATTGTCTGCAGAGTATCAGGTGTTTCCTCACGGATGGCGAGTTTCAATGAAACCGGTTCGCAAGCAATTGTATCTCTTGTTCAATGAGAAGTTTGTTGGTAAACAGCATCTCGATAACACAGGAAGTAACACAGCAGTTATTACAGCTTTTGCTGTAAGTGATTTTGGAATTCAATGGGACTCGAAATACGGAAGTAAACCTTCGGTGAAGATTACCTTTTGGGCGAATAATATTTTCAATAGAATGTATTCCAGCAATGGATACGCTTATTCGTACATCTATGGTGAAACAGTGACAGAACGTTTTTATTATCCGCAAGCGGGAAGAAACTACATGTTAAATTTCTCGTTCGAAATAAATTAAAGAATCGTTACAGAAGAATTTTCCCCATTCATATTTACGGTCACATGTTCTTTCAAAGTCGTCGATAATTTCACTCCAACAAAATCGGCTTTGATTGGAAATCTACGGTGCTTTCTTTCCACCAAAACCGCTGTGGTTAATCTGTGAATTTCTTTAGCGACTAGGAAAGAAGCGGCATGCATGAGTGTTTGTCCTGAGTTGAACACATCGTCGATAAGTACAACACATTTATTCTTTAGTGAAATAGAATTGGAAAGTTGAACTGTTCCGATTGGATTTTCTTTCGAAAGTTGAATGCTGCTGAGTTCGCATGGAATGGTAACAATTTCTTTCACCAGTTCAAAGAGTCTTTTGGCAACTGCAGCTCCGTTATCTTCAATACCAATGAAAACAATGTTTTTTTCGTTGTAATGACGCTCAGCTATTTCATAAGCCATGCGGATGAGCTTTTGCTCAATTTCTTCTGCGGTGAGTAATTCGGAATTCTGCATGCTCAAAATTACACTTTTTTAGGGTGAAATGAATCTAATCTGATTTTTATGGAAGGGATGAGATACATTCGTAAAAAATACGATTATGTCTGGTTACATTTTATTAGCATTTACTGCATTGCTTGTTTTTTCAGGTCTGAAAACAGTGCAGCAGGGAAACGTTGCAGTAGTTACGGTTTTCGGGAAATATAGAAGAGTAATTCGTCCGGGATTGAATTTATTGATTCCATTTATTGAGACAATCTTCAAGCGCATTTCAACACAAAATCGTTCGGTAGAATTGGAGTTTCAGGCGGTTACTATTGACCAAGCAAATGTGTACTTTAAGAGTATGTTGTTGTTTTCAGTGCAGAGCGACAATGAAGATTGTGTAAAGAATGTGGCCTTCAAGTTTATAGATGAAAAGAGCTTGATGCAAGCGCTTATTCGCACTATTGAAGGGAATATTCGGGCATTTGTAGCAACAAAAAGGCAAGC
>CAMDFE010000136.1 GCA_945897395.1 Chryseobacterium gleum
TTCCGGTAAAACTTTTAATTAGCATTCTCGGCAACGAGTAAGTATGAAGTTTCTCATTATTCAAACAGCGTTCATCGGCGATGTGGTTCTAGCAACCCCAATGGCCGAGGCATTGGCGCAATTGGATAAAGCAGAAGTTCATTTTTTAGTTCGAAAGGGAAACGAGTCTTTGTTGGAAAACAATCCGTTCATAGATCGAGTTTGGATATGGAACAAGCAACAAAATAAACTTCGGAATTTATTCCAATTAGGAAATGAAATTCGAAAAGAGAAATTCGATTGCGTGATCAATTTGCAGCGCTTTGCTTCAACAGGTTTTCTAACGTGGCGAAGCGGTGCCTTGAAGAAAAATGGATTTCAAGAAAATCCATTTTCATTTTGTTTCAGTTCGAAGTTCAAGCACGAAGTGAATAATGGACTTCATGAAGTAAACAGAAATTTAGAATTACTTCGCGAATTTGTTCCAGGTAATTTCCCTCCGCGATTGTTTCCTTCAGTTCAAAATTTTGAGGCAGTTACAGAATTTAAAAGTAAACCTTATGTGTGTGTTGCTCCATCTTCTGTGTGGTTTACCAAGCAATGGCCAAAAGAGAATTTCATTCAACTTGTTTCTGAATTGGCGAAAAAGCATCACGTGTTTTTATTGGGAGCGAAAGGAGATTTTGATTTGTGTGAAGAGGTGAGGGGAGTTGAAAATTTCAACGCAACGAATCTTTGTGGAAAACTGAATTTCTTAGAATCAGCAGCGCTTATGCGCGATGCAACGATGAATTTCGTGAACGATAGCGCGCCCATGCATTTTGCTTCTGCTATGAATGCACCAACCACGGCTTTCTTCTGTTCTACCATCCCTGAATTCGGATTTGGACCATTGTCAGATCGCTCGCGCATTGTTGAGTCAAATGAAAATTTGGCTTGTCGTCCTTGCGGATTGCATGGAAAAAAATCTTGTCCACTCGGACATTTTAAATGTGGTGAATCTTCTCACGAACAAATTCAAATCCTTGCGCAATGCTAGATCTTTTCAAGCATTGGCAGAGGCCAGAAGGGAAGGAGATTGTTTTGATAGGATCATGTTTTTCAGACAATCTCAAGCCATATCTCGACGAAGAGGGGTTCAAAGTAACTTCCAATATTTTCGGGACGTTGTTTCATCCCACACCTATTTTTAATTGGTTGAAGTATGCCTGCGCGAATGCTATTTCAGAAAGTGAAATGCAAATTATCTTTCATGAAGAAAAATGGAAATCGTTAGCCGGAGGAAAGGTGTTGCGATCTGATTCTAAGCAGGAATTGAAACAGGTCATTCATTCGCACCTAGCTGCTCTTCATGATGCGCTGAAATCAGCGGATACTTTAGTTCTGACCCTTGGCACAGCCCACGGATGGATACATAATGAAATTGGATTGGTGGGAAATTGTCAGCGACTTCCACAGCAAGAGTTTCATCAGGAAATTATTTTACTGAGTGAAATGAAAAGCAATGGGACGGAAGCAATTCAATTATTGAAAGAAATGAACCCCAACTTAAGCATTGTATTAACCGTTTCACCGGTGAAGCACTGGCGAATGGGCGTGGTGGAAAACGCTCGCACAAAGGCTCGTTGTATAGAATTAGCCCACGCTTTGTGCGAACAACATTCATTGTCTTATTTCCCCTCATATGAGTTTGTAACTGATGTTCTTCGGAACGACGATTATTTTGAAAGTGATCGCTGTCATCCAAACGAAATGGCAATTGCTCTCGTTGCGCAGGAATTTCTAGTGTTTTCAAGGAAAATAAACGATAAAACAATAGGCATTTAACGTTAGCATAACATAGTTGGTGTTTGTTTGCAAAGTAAAATTATATTTATGAAGCTCAAGAGTCTTTTTTCATTCATGGTGCCAAAGAACGCTTTGTTCTTTGATTTGTTTTCGGAGGATACTTCTAACCTAGTAGCTCAGGCAAAGGTTTTTAATCAAATGTTTCAGCTAACAGATCCCGAGCAGATAGCCAATTGTATTCGTCAAATTAGAGATTTTGAGCAAAAGGGAGATGATATTACCCATCAAATATTTATGGAATTGTCAGAGAATTTCATCACGCCATTTGATAGAGAGGACATTCATGCCTTGACAACAAGTATTGATGATATTGCTGATTATATCAACGGTTGTGCAACGCGCATTCAGCTATACAATGTGAAGCAATTCTCAAAGACAATGGAGTTGATGAGCGAAGTTTTATTAAAGCAGGTTATTGAAATCGATGCCGCTATTAATGATATGAGAAGCATGAAAAATGTGCAGCGTGTTCGTGAAGCGATTATCCGTATAAATTCTCTTGAGAATCAAGCCGATGATTTGTTCGACGAAAGCATTGCTCGATTGTTCGCTGAGGCGTCGGATCCTTTGGAATTGATTAAAACCAAAGAGGTTTTAAGCAGCATGGAAATAGCCACTGACAAATGTGAAGATGTCGCAAATGTCTTGGAATCAATCTTAGTTAAAAACTCTTAATCGATACTGGAATGGATTATTCATTCTTGCTCCTAGCGGTCATAGCATTAGCACTGATATTTGATTTTATCAACGGGTTTCACGATGCAGCAAATTCTATCGCCACTATCGTATCAACGAAAGTTCTTACCCCGTTTCAGGCGGTTGTATGGGCGGCCATGTTCAATTTCCTTGCGTTTTTTATATTCAAAGACCACGCTGTTGCCAATACAATTGCAAAAACGGTTGATATAAAGTATACCATGGAAGTTTCAGCTCTTCCTTTGATTGCAGCGGGATTATTATCTGCAATCATTTGGAGTTTACTCACATGGTTTTATGGTATCCCTTCATCATCTTCTCACACACTGATCGGCGGTTTTGCCGGAGCTTTTCTTGCGGCATATGGCATAGATGCAATAAACATTGGAATTGTAATCGCAACAGCAATCTTCATTGTTGTGGCTCCAATTGCTGGAATGCTAATGTCATACCTCATCTCTGTTTGGTTGCTAAATGCATTCAGAAAAGAGTTGTACATGAAGCTTATTACTTTAAGCATAATTTTTGGTGCGTGTTACTTGGTTGGCAGAGCGTTGGAAACAGATATGACCAAGGTAAATGCACATGGAATTATTGGTTTGGATTGGTTAGATATTGCCCTTTATGGAGGGAACTTCAAATGGATTTTGTTAGGATTTCTTGTCGTGTCGTTAGGTGTTTGCGCCTTGTTTCTAAGCACGCTGAACAATTCAGGTTCCAACAGATTGTTTAAAAAACTTCAATTGGTTTCAAGTGCTGCATTCAGTATTGGCCATGGTGGTAACGATGCACAGAAGGTGATGGGAATTATCTCAGTTGCTCTGCTTGCTTCAAATGAAATCGGAAGTATTAAAGAAATGCCTGATTGGGTACCAATTTCTTGCTATATGGCTATCGCACTTGGAACTCTGAGTGGTGGTTGGAAGATTGTAAAGACAATGGGCAACAAAATAACCAAAGTGAATCCTTTCGAAGGCGTTGCCGCAGAATCTGCCGGTGCAATTACGCTTTTCTTCACGGAAGGACTGAAATTCCCATGGAAATTGGCGGGAGATAGCATTCACGGTATCCCCGTTTCAACGACCCACACCATAACGGGTTCAATCATTGGTGTCGGAATTACAAAGCGTATTTCTGCGGTGAAGTGGGGTGTAACAGGCAAACTTTTGGTGGCGTGGATTATTACAATTCCTATTTCAGCGGGCTTAGGTGCCCTGTTTTATTTCATCCTGCACTTGTGCGGTTTGGTAAATGCATAGAATAAAGTTGATATATATCTTAAAAGCATCCTGCGGGTGCTTTTTTTATTGAACAGGGTTTATCTTTGAGACAATGCAGTTTTTAAAGTCTAATCAATTCATTTGGAACAATCAGAATCAAGATTACCTCTGGGGTGATAAGGCTGCTTGGTGTTTTCAGAATTCTGAAATATTCAAAAGAGCTGCTTCAAATAAATTTGAGGGAGCCTTGTGGTTCGATAACAAGACTGTTCTAGTAAAATCGGACCTTGAATGGTTTTGCTTAAAAAGAGATCAGGAAACGGATATTTTGGAAATAGAATCGTCTTCTGATTCAGCTGTTGAAATTGAAAAATTTGATTTAGTGTCATCCACTCCAAAGTTAGAGTGGATATTCATAGATGAGAATAGTAGAGTTGTTTGTTCATTTGAAAATAAAACGGGCCATCCCATTCATCAGCTGAAAGATGCACTGCTCTTTTTCGGAAAACATGGTTTAAGTCTTTCTGAAATATCTGAAAAACTAAATGATTTAGAGGTCTACGAAGGTGAGGCAGGAGGAATGAAATCATATACCTACCGGGGTGTTGTTCTTGAATATATGTTTCATCGATATAAGTTAAAGCAAGATGAGATAAATGGTGAAATCATTTATTTTGAATTGAAAAATATTCAAAGACCTTTTGAGAAATTTTCTGCAGATTTTTATAAGGTTGTCTTGAATTCTGCTGCTGTAGATATTGCCGTATTCGACCTCGAGCAGCGCTATATGCTCATTAATGAATTTGCTGTTAAGAACAAAGAGGTGCGGAATTGGCTCATTGGAAGAACCGATTTTGATTATTGCGAGTTTAAAGGCACAGACGATACAATGGCCAAGGTGCGAAAAGAATTTTTCGAGCAATCGAAACGAGAACGTCGCATGGTTGAAATGGAAGAGAAGATCATTGATGCTGATGGCAATGCACGCTACTCGTTGAAGAGGTTCAAACCCATTATTGTGCAGGATGAAATAAAGTACATGATGGGTTTTGGTATGGATGTAACTCCAGTAATTGACGCACAAGAGCAATTGCAAAAGTCGCTTTTGGAAAAAGAAGCTTTACTTGGAGAAATTCATCACCGCGTTAAAAATAATCTAACGGTAGTGTATTCATTGCTTGAGCTGCAGGCCATACAAGAGAAGAATGTAGATATTGCTTTTGCATACAGAGAATCACAATCTCGAATTAAGGCTATGGCCCTTGTGCATGAAATGCTCTATAAATCAAACTCATTTGAAGCAATTGAATTGTTCGCCTATTTGAAGAATTTGGCAGAACATCTTCAGCACCTTCTTTCAGTTGATAAAACTG
>CAMDFE010000137.1 GCA_945897395.1 Chryseobacterium gleum
AGTGGGAGTGGTGTAACCTTCTTTTTTTAGAGCGCTAAGAATAGGCTCAATTAAGTTTAAATTTTCAAATGACATAAAATACGTGGTCGCCAAATTCCCAATCGTATTTCTAAGTTGAACTGCCAACGGAACTTGTTGCGGGCGCAAAGGTAGTCTACTTTTTCACCCGAACCATCATTAATCCGTCGCGAAGCGGCAAAAGCACCTTCTCACATCGGCTATCTTTCGCCACTAAATCATTCAACTCTTGAAGAACTTGTGTATCGAAATCCCTTTCTACAGCGGGTTCTAGAACTTTCCCACTCCAAAGGACATTATCGACAAGAATAACCGATCCGGCGTGAACGTGCTCCATTGTCCAATTCCAATAATGAAGGTAATTCCGCTTGTCGGCGTCAATAAAGACCAAGTCGAATGTTCCGTCCAAATCTTCAAATGCGTTCAAAGCAGCTTTATAAATCGGTTTTATTTGCGATCCATTTTTATGTTGAAGGAAATACTTCTCGTGCAACCAGCTCAACTCATCGTTTTCATCAATGGTAATTAATTCTCCATCTTCTTGAAGTCCATCGGCTAAACACAAAGCGCTATAACCCGTAAAAGTTCCAATTTCCAAAATGTGTTTGGGTTGAATCAATTGCGAAAGCATACTTAAAAATCTTCCTTGCAGATGTCCACTTAACATACGTGGATTAATCACCTTCTGCCAAGTCTCAGACGAAAGCGCCTTCAACAATTCAGATTCATCATCTGAATGCTTCTCGCAGTAATCCAATAAAGTAGATGAGATAAAATCCATTGCGCGAAGTTACAAAGCTTACCTTTGCATTTATGAAACCGAGTAGGGAATTGTTTATGCGTATGGGTTTACTGACGCTGCTCGTGCCTTTAGTGATTGTTTCCATCCTCTATTACTTCAACACAACGGAATTTATGATCCCCGTTATAATTGGGAAAATGAATTTGTTGTTTCAGATAGGAATAGGTGTTGCAGGCGGATTTGTTTTAAGTGGAATGACATGGCTCATGGGGCAATGGAAATATCTAGATGATGTGAACTTCGATTATACGTTACGATTGGGAATTTTCAATTTCAGTTTTCAAGAGATTTTGTTTTTGAGTTTCTGCGCTGGAGTGGGAGAAGAGATTGTTTTTCGAGGAATGATTCAGCCTTGGTTGGGAGTGCTTACAACATCTTTCATGTTCATTGCACTTCACGGATACTTGAGTTTCAGCTCTTGGCCGAAAGTCATATTCGGACTTATCTTATTTGCGGTGGGAACAGTGTTGGGAATTTTAGGTGCATATGTTGGTCTGCTTGCAGCTATTGTAGCGCACATACTTTATGATATTATAGCGTTTCAACGTATTCAAGCGGAATGCGAAGAATTGAAAAAGAAATCAATCATTCCAATTGCACATGAGCAAGAAGAACATTAAGAGTGAAGGCGGATTTGTGTTCAGTACGAATCCTAACTTCAACATAGAAAATGAAAACGAGGCGGCAGAGACGCTTCCACCCAACGAACAGAAATTAAAAGTTTGGTTGGAAAAAAATCACCGTGGTGGAAAGACGGCCTCGGTTATTAAGGACTTCAAAGGCAACGATGACGATTTAGAACAGTTAGCAAAAGTGCTAAAGAACAAATGTGGTACCGGTGGAAGCGCGAAAGATGGCGAGATCATTATTCAAGGCGACCACAGAGAAAAGATTATTAAACTGTTGCAGGACATGGGTTATGCAGCTAAAAAAGCAGGAGGATAAAATGGAGAAAATATTTCCAATCGTAGTGAAGACCATGCAGAGCCTTGAGCCTTTGTTGGCGAAAGAAATGATTGACTTAGGCGCGACCGAAGTTGAAGAGGGTAGAAGAGTGGTTCGCGCGAATTGCGACCTTGAAACACTTTACAAAATAAACTACCGTGCTCGTCTTGCGTTGCGCGTGCTTTGTCCGTTGCATTCTTTTCAAATTCGTAAGGCCGACGATTTATACAACAAGGCCTATGAAATGCCATGGGAAGAATATCTGCATGCAGACACCACGTTTGCCATTGATCCGCAAATATCTTCTTCCATGTTCACACACTCGCATTTCCCTTCGCTTCGCGTGAAAGACGCAATTGCAGACCGTTTGAAGAAGGTCTACGGTTCTCGTCCAGATGTGAATCCGGAAAGTCCCGATGTGCAAATACACTTGCTAATTGATCAAGAAAAAGTTCAGATTTCATTAGACAGTTCAGGACGCTCATTGAACCAACGCGGTTATCGTGTGAATGGAGGAGAGGCTCCCATGAACGAGGTATTGGCTGCAGGTATTATTGCCATTACCGGATGGAAAGGAGAAACACCATTGTACAATCCGTTTTGCGGTTCAGGAACCATTGCTTTCGAAGCGGCTTATGCGGCATTAAATATTCCTGCGCAAAAGGCTTATCCGAAATTCAATTTTCAAACTTGGTTGAATTTCGATGATGCCTTGTGGATGACTGTTCACGGCGATGCGAATGCATTAATAGAAAATAAAGAGTTAACCATTGTGGCTTCCGATATTGATTACGATCAATTGAATGTAGCGCGTAAAAACGGAAAGAACCTTCCATTCAACGATGCCATTCGATTTGAAAAATCAGATTTCTTCAGTGAAGACAGTGTGCCAGAAGTTCCGGGATTAGTAGTATTGAATCCACCCTACGGAGAGCGCATGGAGATTGAGGAATTAGAAAAGATTTATTCTGAAATAGGTTCCGTTTTCAAGCACCGCTATTCAGGTTCCACTGCTTGGATTATCTCTTCAGATTTACAAGCCCTTCATGCCATTGGACTACGTCAGAAGCGTAAAGTAAAATTGATGAATGGAAAGTTAGAATGCGAGCTTCGCGGAATAGATTTATTCAGAGGAAAACGCAACGAGCGATTTGAAATTAAGCCGACAGATTCCGAAAATTTATCACCGGATTCGCATACATCTGAAGCATAATGTCACGCGCAATCTGCGTGAAATTCTCTTTCGGAAGGTTTGTTTTTTTGCGGTGTAAACTCAATTTGAAGGTATTTCCTCGAATGTAATTGCTGAAAGCTATTTTCTGAATTTGCGAGTAATGATCTTTGTACTCTTTCGTCCCGTTCAATAAGTCGTAAGCAATGTAATTCGTTGGCCAAAGATGAAAAATGCGGTGCATTTCATTGTCTATGGCATGCGTTAAATAACGATACTTCTCATTCTTATTTTGAATCGAACGCATGTGCTCAATGTGTTCATTCATTGAATTTCCCATAGAAATATTTACACGTCCTTTATGTCCGGTGATTCCTTTCAACATGGAAAGAAAATCTTCACCAGATTTCTTCTCGTACGAACCAAGAACTTTTAAATGCATGAGCTCGTTCGTCTTCATCATATCACACGGATCATACTCATAGCTCACTGCCATGGGAATCATTCGTAAGTCAAGTAATCCGTCTTCAATATTATCAGAACTCATGGCGAACATCTTCAACAATCCGGTTGCTGTTCTGTCATCTCCGTCTTTGCTTCTTCCTTCACGCTGGGCAATCCAAATTGAAGTGTGATCGGTAGTTAAAGTATGACGAATGTAATTGGAAAGGCGAAGGCTGTAATAGAACATCTCCTTCGCGTTTACATTTCGATTAACAATGAAATTCTTGTTGGAACGAACGATGTCTTCAACCACTTTCTGACGAATTAAGTTGTCGCCAATGGCTATCTGCGTGGTTTTGTGACCTTGTTCAAGCAAACTCACATTGAGAATTGCGCTGTCGAGAATAATGTCTCGGTGATTGCTTAAGAAGAGGTAAGGCTTGGTTTTATCTAGCGATTCGAAGTTCGTGAAAGACAATCCACTGGTTGTGGTTTGAATAGCCATCTTGAAAGCAGGACCTGAAATTTCAGATTGAAATTCATCAACAGTAGTTACCTGACGAAGCATTTTTTGAATAGCTGTCCGACTTAATCCAGGAAAAACCCACTTGAGCATTTTATAAAATTCAGGGACTTCTAAAATGCGTTCGATGGCAGCTTTTAATTCTTCGTCGTTATACGGACGAATGGGATCGAAATTAAAAACGTCTATCTGGGATTCTTCCATATCTGCAAAAGTAAGAAATACATAAGTTTTGAGCGTTTAAAGTCTTGGCGGAAATATGAACAATGTCTACTTTTGGCATATGAATAAAATGAAAGGATTGCTGGTAGCCAGTATTTGTGTTTTGGCTCTCGCGTCATGTGACGAGAAGAAAGTTCCTGTACCTTCCAGAAGTGCCGAGTTAATTGGCGATTTCGATGATACATTATGGAATCAGAATTCTGGAACCATTTATTCATTGGCTTTGTATGCCGACAGCAGCTTCTATTTAAGAACCCGCGTTCTTGGAGGAGATGCGAAAACCTATTTAGGAAATTACAATCCCAATGAAAAATGGGAAACGCTTAACTTGAAATGTGCTGACAGTACGAATACATTTTCCATTGCGATTAAATCTCCTGACCTGTTAGAAATGAGCGTAGAAGGTGTTGTGAGTTATATGAATCGTTCAACAAAAGTAGTTAGCACCACAGGTTCTGCAATATTGAAGAATCGTGTTAAAATTTGGTCTAACAACAAGTCAATCGTATACCAATTGGTGAATGCGAATGAACTCATCATAGATCAGCTTTTCATTAATACACTCACACCTGATTACAAGGCTTTGTTGAGTTATTATTCGGGGAAATACGAATCGTCAGAATTATCAAAAGCTTTAAATTTCAGTCAAGAAGAAATTGTAAAATTGCAAGAACTGTATTTTCCAATCCCACCTGCACCGATGACCGACGCGAAGGAAGCGCCACCCATCGATAATAAAATGCCTATGAAATCATTGTTTTTCTTTACCACTGGAGGAAAAGTGGAAGTTCAATTGGTGGCCCTCAGCTCTAAAGGAAATGACTATGCCAAAAAAGAGACATGGGAATTGAATGCAGACGGATGGAAGTTGATGAGCTCTGAGTTTTCTGTCGTAACCGCACAGGTTGTCTATGACAATCCGAATGAGGTGAAGCTGCCGACTGGGGATATTATCA
>CAMDFE010000138.1 GCA_945897395.1 Chryseobacterium gleum
GGCTGGTGGAGGCGTCCCATTGGATTGTAGTGTAGCAATGTTCCAACCGTTCCCGAACGTAGGTATAATTCCATGAATCCAGTTTGAACTTATTTGAACCCAGTTAGTAACTGTATAGCAAAAAGTTACTTGAGTGCCTGGGAGATAAGTTCCATTTGTCGGAAGTGGAGTAACCGTTAAGCTCGAAGCAATATTACAATCGGCACAATCGTTACTTGCGTTGAGTGCCATGTTGAAATTTCCTGTAGCTGTGGAATTCATTCCACTTACTTGAATGTAATAAGTTTGACCTACTACTAAAGGCTCGAACATGACTGAGTTAGATCCCCCTGCCGTTCCATTATTATCACAACCAACTCCCGCAAGGTTATTGCAATTAGTACCATTCCATAACGTTATAGCTGGATTGGCTAGTGCAGGGGATCCACCAGTAATATTAATGTTAACTCTGGAGCCTGAGGCAATAAAACTATACCAAACATCCAGGGCTGGACTTGGCTGATTTCCGCCTGTGCTGTAACCAAGCAAATAGGTGTAAGGCGTTGCAGCTGTTGCGTTAATATTCGACCCTGAAACGTTAATTGTGGATCCTACACCGCTTGGACATGCAGCGGGCGTAGGCAGGGAGCCTAAATTTTGTGCCGTGTTACAACCATCGTTTGCAGGTTGAGCAAAGACGCCCATACTTGTGAAAAATAAAATTCCACACAGAAGTTGCTTAATAGATGGCTTTTTCAAAAAGTGATACTAGTCAGGACAATCAAATATATGTAAAAAAAAAAGAGTACAGAAAATTAAATTTTCGCTAAACGAATAGTAATATTCACTGAATTCCAAGATTCGTTTCTTTTTTCTTGAAGCAAGCTAAAATAAAAAATTTCATTTTTTGAAATTTTAGTATATCTTGGCCAAACCTTAACTAAAAATAAACCCTATGGAAATGAATTTAATCCTAGGTGTGCTCGGGCTATATGCCATAAGCCGCCTGTATTCCAGTGTTACTGGAAAAAACCCAAGTAGCCGATTTAACCTGGCTGAACTCAAAGAAGCATTTCAGAAAAACAGTGGTGTGTGGTGGTTCATGGTTCCTATTTCAGGAGCCCTTATTCTGTTTTTTGAAGCAGTAGTTTCAGTTTTATGGTTCCTTGGAGAAATTCTTCACTTGGGAACAGCGGTAATCAGACTTGTAATAACCATTGTAAAATGGATTTACAACGAAGTTGTACTTGGTGGATTTTATTTCTTGTGGAAATTAATCTGGCACTACCTCATCTGTATTCCATGGAAATGGTTTCTTGAAGCTTTCCGTTTGCTCGGAGCTGCTTCGAAATGGTCGAGCTACAAAATTGCAACCATAGGAATATTCGCAAGCCTTATCGTAGCCTTTTTAGGGCGATTCATCAATTCCTTTATAGGAGCTGATAGCATGGCTGTTCAATCATTCATTCAACACGCCTCAACTTTACTGTCTATCATTCCAATCGGAATGGCAGCAAGTATGATCGCCTTCAACCGTAAGAATGGAAATGCTACTTGGAAAACTCAAGGGATGAACTATGCTAAAATTGCAGCTGCTATTCTCGTTCCCATGATTGCTCTGATTGGTGCTGAATACCTATTAATAAATTTAGGTTCTCGCACTTCATTCCAATTTTCATTTTCAACCTTATTAGCCGGAGGAAGCTTATTTGCTTCATTCCTTATTCTAATCAATTCAATCCTAATCATTTTTGTAATAAGCGCATTGCCGTCTTTCGCAAACGATTATTCTGGAGATCTTAAAGGGGTGTATCGTCCTTTCTTAAGCCACCTCTATTACGGATGGGTGTCTTATTTACTTGCCATTCCTGCGATTATTATTCCTGCTTTCATTCTGTCTATCATTCCGGGTCTAATCACACAAGGAATGACCTATTTCACACAGAAAGCAACAGACTACGTTTACGAGCAACGAATTGCAAGTATTACAGAAGAAGCTAAAGAGAACATGATTCCTTATTCTGATTGGTGCAATGTAGATTCAATTTCGAGCGACTCATTGAACAAGCTAATGGAATCCGATATGAGAATGCTTTCAGTTCGCGTTGCAATGAACGGAGTAGGACGCGGACAAGCATACTTAGATTCGTCTTATTCTTCTTTTGCAAATAGAAATGGTGCTGTTACAGTTGGAATGTTAGCATACATGTATAACAGCTACGCCGACATGGTAAATGAAAATTTAAAAGCGCAGCCCATGAATACAGAAGCAGCCAACGATTCTTCGTTTACTATGGAGGCTAAAGCTTATCAAGTAGAAGTTTCAGAGATGGATTCTTCAGTTGTAAAAAACAACAAGAGCATTGCTTCATTGCAGGAGGAAAAAGCTCTGGTGTGTTCAATAGTCCCAATTGTTGAAGAACCTGCTCCTACGCCTGAAGAACCTGTAATTGTTGAAGAGCCAATGGCTGAGGTTGTTGTTGATGGATGCGAGGCTGAGCGTACGCGTATCGATGGAGACATCTCCGACATTCAAGCTAATAACGATCAGATCAAGAAAATGAAAGAGCGTAAGCTCGCAGTAATTGCACATTTGAATAAAATGCAAGAAGATGCAAACGGAATGGTAGGCAATGAAAAAGTTGCGAAACATATGGGATACTTTTTCATGAGCATCTGGATGTGCGCTTTAGCCGCCATTGCTATGGGATTTGTTCTTAGTATCTATTCGCACTTGAATAACGTGGTTTACAATTCAATTGATAATTCAGATTGGTTAATCACAAATCAAATTCACAATGCACACAGCGCAAACAAGAATCAACCAATTCTAGGTTTGCTTTTAACTTTTGTCGCTTCACTCATGATTTTCGGATTGGTATCTAGCATGGACTTAACCGCTCCGAAAGCAATTTGGGAAAAGGCAAAAACAACATGTATGGATTTGTATCATCAAAGTCCTGTATTGAATGCCGCAGCTCCAGCACCCAGTGCAGAAGCCAATCCTGTGGTTGAAGAAATTCAGGCTGAAAAAGAGCAAGTTGAAGAGGTTGTTATTGAGCAACCAGCTCCTATTGATTCTGAGCAGCAGATTGATGTCTATCAAGAATTTCCAGAAGTTTATCCTGATTATTCAGGAGAATTTGGAAACTAAGAATAAAACTTATTCTCATTGAAAGGGAAAGAGCCGCACACGCGGCTCTTTTTCGTTTCTTTGCATTCGTGTCGAAACCACTTCTTATAATCCCGCCTTTAACGCAGCTGAATACCCCGTATCCAGCAACCGCTTATTTAACCGGATTCTTGAAACAACAAGGATTCGATTCAAGACAAAAAGACTTGGGCTTGGACATGGTTTTGGAAGTGTTCTCCAAAAAGGGGTTTGAACTATTGTTCAACGCCATTGAGAATTCCGACTTCAACCTAAACAACCAACTCGATGCGTTGGTTCAGAATCGAAAGGCTTATGAGAATACCGTAGATGCTGTCATCTCCTTCCTTCAAAATAAAAATTACACACTCGGATACCGCATAGCAGCGGGTGCTTATTTGCCCGAAGGTTCTCGCTTTCAACAAATCAAAGACCTCGAATGGTTCTTCGGAAACATTGGTGTGCAAGACAAAGCGCGATACAAATGCACCATGTATCTCGAAGATATTTCAGATTTAATACAGGCCACTGTTGGTCCGCATTTCGGATTTTCAAAATACGCAGAACGTATCTCACGAACCGCTGTTTCCTTTTCTCCAATTCTTGAAGAATTAGAAAAGCCCAACAATTATCTCGATGATATTTTGGTGGAAAAGGTTAAAGAATATTTTCAGGAAGAGATTCCTTCGATGGTCGGATTTACAGTTCCTTTTGGTGGAAATTTATATGGGGCTTTCAAAGCTGGACAATGGATTAAGACGAATCATCCCGAAGTAAAAATTGCCATAGGCGGCGGATATCCGAACACCGAACTGCGCGAACTTTCAGACCCACGCGTTTTCGACTTCGTTGATTACATTACCCTCGACGATGGGGAAGGGCCATTCCTAGCGCTTTTGAAGCATCTTGAAGATGCAGAAGTTCAGCCTGAACTGAAAAGAACATTCCGTAGAAATTCAAACAACGAGGTAGAATTCATCGACAACAAAGTAGGCGGAGATTTCCTTCATGGCCAAAAGCCAGCGCCGAGGTATACTGGTCTTCGCTTCAACGAATACCTTTCTGTGATTGACATGCCGAACCCCATGCACCGCTTGTGGAACGACGGACGTTGGAACAAGATGACGGTGGCGCATGGATGCTATTGGAAGAAGTGCACCTTCTGCGACATTACCCTCGATTACATTGGTCGTTACGATCAAGCTAGCGCAACGCATTTGGTAGATCAAATGGAAGCGCTCATTGCGGAAACCGGTGAAACCGGATTTCACTTCGTAGATGAAGCCGCACCTCCAGCAGGATTGCGCGATTTAGCCATAGAAATTCTTCGTAGAGGCTTGCAAGTCTCTTGGTGGACCAACATTCGTTTTGAAAAAACATTCTCTCCCGATCTCTGTAAAATTCTGGCAGCTTCAGGTTGCATTGCCGTAACAGGCGGTTTAGAAGTTGCGAGTCCAAGAATTTTAGAGTTGATCGACAAAGGAATTTCCATAGATCAAGTAGCCAAGGTGTGCAAGGGTTTCCGCGATGCAGGAATTTTAGTCCATGCCTACTTAATGTTCGGTTTCCCTACGCAAACCGAGCAAGAAACCATAGATTCACTTGAAGTGGTTCGTCAACTTTTCGAGAGCCAATTGTTGGATTCAGGGCATTGGCATCAGTTCGCTATGACCGTTCATAGCCCTGTTGGAAAGGACCCTGAGAAATTCGGAGTGGTGCGGACAGGCCCTGTTTTTCAAGGTTTCGCGAACAATGATTTGTATCACGATGATCCAAAAGGAGCGAACCACGAACAATATTCAGAAGGACTGAAAAAGGCACTGTACAATTACATGCACGGCATCGGCTTCGAATTTCCATTGAAGAAATTTTTCAAATTTGCAATACCGAATCCGTTGGTTCATCGCTCGCTCATTGAAAAGT
>CAMDFE010000139.1 GCA_945897395.1 Chryseobacterium gleum
GAAAATCCATCGATCGAAATCAGCTTCAGAATTTTCTACAATAACTGGCGCTTCAATTTGGAACTGTTCGAAGAATTCACTCACCTTAAAATACATGTCTTTCGCGTAAACCATTGTGCGTGTTCCTTTCAATAATGGCGGTGTCTCTACTTTATACGGATTGCGGAGGAATTCAATGAATCCAGTTAAAATCAAAGATTCCGTGCGAATGCGTTCGAGTAATGGAATCAATTCATTGGTTAGAATTTTCGATTGCTTTAACAAGTCTTGATTGGTTTGAATGAGCTGCGTATAAAGCTTCTCATATTCACTTCGCGTTGTCTCATCTGAATAATCGAGACGCTTGCGGTTAGCGTATTCGCATACTTCAACTAATTTGCTGGTTACCGATTCACTGTGATTCACATCAAGAATTCGATTCAGTGGAAGAATGTAGTATTCGATCCAGAAGGAAGCCTTGTGAACCTTTTCCCGGTATTGCACGCGGTCGATGTTCGATTTCAAATCGCGCGTTTCACTTAACAGGCGGAATGCATTTCGTTCCACTAGATCAACGAATTCGCGAACTTGCCCGGAGAGATTTTTTATTCTTTCTTGAAGAATATCTCGATCAGAATGTTCGCTTTTGCGAATCTTCATGAATAATTCAGAAATGGCTCCTTTGTATTTTTCAATGGTTTCTGGAAGAAGCGGTTTGAATTCAAACAACAAAAATTCCATCAACTTGAAATACACATCGCGCATTTCGAAATCACTTCCTATCGAACGAACAACTCGGTATTCGCGCAAGCGACTTTTCATTTGCGCACCGTGTTTGTGACAAATCATATCGAATACTTCCTTTGTTATGATACCGTCTTGCTTTTGGTATTCAAACAAGTCGCGCACCACATCGAAGTAAGTGTTCAGGAAGTTTAATATGGTCCGTGGTTCGGCTTTGATCATTTTTTTTCTGATTCTAAATGATAGCAAACTTTTACTTCTTCAATGTCTTGAATGTTTGAAGGATAAAGAATTGCGCCGTTTGGGGGAGTTAGGAATGTTGACATTAGTTTTCTGATATTTTTAGGTCTTCACGACGCACAGCGTGCTGCTTGTCGTTCAAATTAATTTTTCCTTTTGAGCGGAAGATGAAGTAGTACTTCGAGAATCCATCATACTGCTGCGGTGCAGCGAAGATGGGCAAGAAGTTGTGTTCTTTGCAGAACTGAACCAACTGCGGGCGGTTGTGTTCGTCAATGGTTCCAATCTCATCAATGAAGAGCGCAATTTTGTTTTCTGGCGAAGAGATCGCCAAACGATTGATAATAGCCATAACAATGACTAAACGAATCATGCGGTCTGTTCCATCGGATTCAACTTGTTCTTTCAAGTCCACGCGCTTCGACTTTCCTTTCACATCAAGATGAAGTTCGATGTCGAATAAATCTTCGAATTCAATGGTCTTTCCAGCGTCCAAGTATTGATTCAAAATTTTCAAATCTTCACCTTGTTCGAATTCAAACGCCAGTTGAGAGTTCAGGTTTTCGATAGAAGCGATTCTTTCCAAATCGAACAATACACGTTTGTTGTCTACAAGTTCAATACGAAGCGATTCAATGTTTGAGATTCTGGTTTTAGCCAAACTTTCGTTGAAGCGATTGTAAACGAATGTTTTGAATTCTTCATAACGCTTGCGCAAGGTGAAAGCAGGATTGGCGAATTGGGTTGAAATACTTCCGAGCAGACCATCGATACTTTTTACTTTATCATTGATACAAGCCATTTCATCTTCCAGATATTTGATGAATTCTATTTCATCGGCCATGGCAGAATTTGTCTTGAAACGCAAGTGATCGAACATGCGGTCTTTGTTGCCTTTCAAAGTATCGCGATCGGTGTTCGATATTTTGATCTTGCCATAAATTTCATCAAGTGATTCTGTTGTATCGAATTCTGTAGGAACAATCCCCAAGGTTTCTATTTCTGCTTTGCGACGTTTCAACTCAATAATACGTTCTTCACTTCTGCGCGTTTCTTCACGGAGGGAATCGAGTAAAAGTGTTTTGTCGGAAAGCTCTTTTTTCAATTTGCTCAAGTCACCTTCACACTTTTCTTTTTCGGCCTTCATCGTGCGGAGTTCTTTTCCTGCAGTGTCAGCTTCTTTTTCAAGTTTAGGTTTATTCTTGAGCTTGTTCAATTTCGTTTTTACTTCTTCAATGTCGGCATGAATCTTATCGAGTTCTTTTTGTGCCTTGTCGAAATTTAGAGCAACAGCCCAAAGTTTCTCAAGTTCAACTTTTTCTCTCTTCAATTCTTGAAGTTCTTCTTTCAAAGACTTCACCGAAGGAATGTCGGTAAGAACGAGGTCTTTCGGAAGTGTGATTTCACCATCGAAAATACTTAAGGTAGTTCCAGCCTTGGTAATTTTTTTCTTCACCAACTTACTCGGCAATGCCGCGAATTCTTGAGAAAATACAGTATTCAAGATTTTACGAATATCATCCTTCGCTGTAATCTTATGAATTAACTGATCGTCGTAATTTTTAATTTGTGCTTCAAGCTTTCCGCAAGTCACGTCAATCTTCTGAAGCTTCGCCTCCAAGTTTTTCGAATCTAATTTTTGATTCTCAACCATTGTAATGCGCACCTCTGATTCGCGACGTTTAGCATCTAAATTCAAAAGAGATTCTTCCAAGAATTTCTTTCCTTCGAAAGAAGCTATTTCATCTAATTGTGTTTGAAGATTGATGAATTTTTTTTCTTGAATTTCAACCTCCAATTCGCGCTTACCCAATTCACGATTTAACTCTTCTTGCTTCGGTTTTAGTTTTTCATTCAGGTTGAGAAGCGTAGTTTGATATTGCTTCTCCTTTTCTAAACGAGAACTGTCGAGTTCGTTGATTACCCCGTTGTATTGTTTATCGAAGGCATAAACCAAATCGCTAACGATTCGTGTTTTTGCTTTGAACAAATTCACCACTTCACGGAATTCTTCGAACTCTTTTTGAATGCTTTTTACTGTGCGAATTTCTTCGTTGATACGAAGTAAATCGTTGATGTCTTTTTTGTTTTTCTGTGAAAAGCTTAAGCCTTCGTTCTCGCGGTTATCCGCAACAATTAAGCTTTCTTTTAGGGTCTTGTTCGTGATTAACTTCGAGTTAATCAAGTAGCGATAAACCTTCGAGAAGTTGTTTGAAAGTCCGTCTGTGCGAACACTGTCTTCCAGCCAAATAGCAGCGTCGTTCTTTCTTCCTCTAGAGTATACCGTATTGAATACTTCAGTTTTGCTCTTGAAGAGATACAATTCGACGCCAGCAGTTTTTAGTTCATCTTGAACTTCGTCCCATTTGCGAATACGCTGGTGTGCGCCTTCTTTTTTGAAGAAGTTTTCGGCATTGTATTCTCCTGAAAAGCGGAAGTATTCCAATTCACCATCGCTGTCTCGCTTTACAAGAATGCAATAGCTTGAATTGTTCTTCTTGATTTCGAAAATAATGTAACTCTGGTTGTGAGTAGGGAAGTAGTGGTGAATGGTTTCTTTATCTCCACGTCGTTGTCCGGAAAAGGACATCTTCGATCCATCTACAATGAACAAGAAGTTCAAGGTGTATATAAGGGTTGACTTACCAACGTTGTTAGGACCTACCAACTGCAATGAATCGCAATCGTCTAGACGCATTTCTGCGTTCACATAGGTGCTGGTGTTTATCCCAATAATTCGGGTTATCATAGGAAAAAGTTTAGGTCAAATGTTGCGCGACAAAATCGCACCGGACTCGCAAATCTAAACGGCTTATGTCGCTTCGAAAAGAAATGTTAATAAATGTGGAAAAATAGTCATTGACCTATTTGCGCTTGTTCTCGAAGAACTGTTTCAGAATGACAGCACAGTCGTCTTCTAACACACCTCCAATCCACTCAGTCTTAGGGTGTAGCAGTTTTTTATCGTCGGTTTCATAAATGGAAAACCCTCTTTTTGCATCGAAGGCACCAAACACAATTCTACCCATTCGGGTGTTGTATGCCGCTCCAGCGCACATGACGCAGGGCTCGAGCGTGACATACAGGGTGCATTTGTCCAAAGACTTGCCACTCAGATACTCTGAAGCAGCTGTAAAGGCTTGCATTTCAGCGTGGGCGGTAAAATCATGCAGGCGTTCGACTAGGTTAAATCCGCGAGCAATAATGCGGTCATCTGCAACAATGACGCATCCTACTGGAACTTCGTCTTGTTCAGCAGCATAGATGGCTTCCTTAATGGCCATCTTCATGTAAAATTCGTCTTTGTTAGCGTCGTGCAAAATTTGTAGAGGTATTTAGATAATCTACAAAATCTTTCGTAGAAATTTCGTTTTCATCTGCCGTGGGAAAGTTAAATTGTTCTGCCCAATATTCCGCTAAGTATTCTTGCTCGTATTGTCCAGATGTTGGGATGATTAGCGCTTTTTTTCCAATGGTGGCTAATTCCATTAAAGTGCTGTAGCCAGATCTGCATACGATGTGTGAAGACTCGTTCATGAGTTGTTCCAGTTCAGAACTGTTACAATAACCTAATGCTTTTACTAATTGGGATTGTGGCAACGGTTTACTTTCACCAGTAACTATAATTGGGAATCCGAGTTGAACAGCTTCTTCAATGATGTCTTTAGCGAAGCGTGATCGCTGTGGCTCGGGGCCAGAAAGAATAACAAGCAACTGCTTTTTTAACGGGGCTTGAATGCGTTTAATCTGACTGAGAGGTCCAATGAACGAAGCTTTGGCATGTGCTTTCGCGCTGCTCAGCTTACCGCTTAATTTTGGTGTATTCTCGAAATCTGGGATTTCAATGGTGTTGAAATTCTTGAGGTTCTTGTTTAAAACGAGTTGGGGCAAAAACAGAAGCAGTCGAGGTCCTGGAAGTGCGAGCTGATGTGTTAGCAATACCGAATGAACGCTCGGGTGATAAAATCCGTACCGATTGTCGGAATAAATAATATCGTAAGAGTTGAATTCAAGATGTTCTTCCAACCAGCGTTTTTCTTTTTTCCAATGGTGGCTAATTCCATTAAAGTGCTGTAGCCAGATCTGC
>CAMDFE010000140.1 GCA_945897395.1 Chryseobacterium gleum
AGATGCGATTCTATTTCCATCTTTGTTGGTTGAAATGAACGCGGGAACATACACCGTTAAATCAGATGCATTCTTGTGGGTTGAAGTGCACCGCACATTTTCTACAGATTGATTTCTTAAATGCGGAAGCAAATACCGCGTTGCGCAGTGCAAGACTGACATTGGATTGCCAGGAAAAGCAAAGACAACAGTTTCGTTTTTAATTCCAAAGAAAAATGGTTTGCCCGGTTTCTGATTTACTCCGTGAAAATGTTTTTCAATTCCACTCCCCTCTAGCGCCTTGGCAACGAAATCGTATTTGCCTTTCGATACTCCCCCTGAAAAACAAACGATATCAAAATTCTCTAATTCATGTTGAATGAAATGCGTGGTCTCTTGCTCGTCGTCTGACAATCTGAAAACGCTTACCTGATCACAATAGGGCTTCAATAACGATTGAAGCATTTCCAAATTACTCGAACGAATTTCAAATTCGCAAGGCGTTTCATGCACCTCCACCAATTCATTTCCAGTTGAAACAATGGCGATGTTCAAGCGCTTCTTCACTTTCACTCTAGCTTTTCCTACTGAGGCTAGACAAGCCATTTCAAGCGGACCAATGACAGTTCCTTCCTTCAATATTATTTCACCGAACTTCTTATCGAATCCCTTTGCGTGAACGTTTTGAAAATGTTTTACTTCTTCAATTTGAAATTGAACGCTGTTCTCTTTTCGAATCGATTTTTCATATTGAATCACAACTGAACATTCATTCGGTAATACGGCGCCTGTCATGATTTCAATGCAGCCACTCTCTTCTTTCAATGTGAGCGGAGCTTCTCCCGCAGCTTGTATTCCTTCAACATAAAATTCTCGTATTCCTTTTTCCCAAGCCGCAATTTGAAAGGCATAACCATCCATCATGACGCGATGGAAAGGCGGCTGATCGCGATCGGAGTAAATGTTCTCTGCTAATTCTCTTCCGGAAGAAGACGCAAGAGCAACACTTTCATCCCGAAGATTAGGAAATTGATTCTTAACGATTCGAAAGGCCTCTTTAGGGGAAATTAACTTTTGCATCTAAGCTAGTGTTACAAGACTATTCACGGTCCAGGCTTGTGGCGGGGAATTGAACAATGCTTTTGTTTTCGGCCAAACAATTTTAAAAATATCGCTGTGCCTGTAGTTATTCAAAAGGTCCACACTCTCCCATTTGCTGTGGGTGAAAAAGAGTGTTGAATGTTCATCCTCAGTTTGCCAAAGCTCTAAATACGTGCAGCCTTCTGCGGCACGGATTTGATTGCGATGTTCATTGAAAATTTCAAGAAACATTTCCGCGTTTATTTTATCGAATGACATCTTAACGATTCGCGTCACCATGGAAAGATATTATTAGTGAATCTCCTAATACCAATCCAATCAGTTTGTTGAACGTGCCCGCTCGGTCTCCTCCACCTTCTCTGTTCATAGAGATGACCAGAAAACCATTCTGTCCCCAAAACGCTACTTCATTTCCAACTTCCACATCTGCAAAGCGCTCGTGAAACTTGTTAATGGTTGTTTGCGGTCGTATAGGAATAGCGAAGCTTCTTCCCTTACCCACTTCATTGAACATTTTTTTAGTCAAGTTGAAATACAAATTTCCGAAGTGGTCAATGTACACGACTTGCATCATAATGTCCTGACCATGCATATACGGTTCTAATCCTTTTATCTTTTGGAATTCAGCTATGGCCTCGCACCATTGATAAGGTGTATTACCCTGGGTAATCTGAGCTGCTGCTGTTGCAAAAACACCTGAAAGAGGAAATTTCTTATCGTCTGCACCTTCAATGTTAAGTGCGTATATTTTTATTTCTTCCTGCTGTGCTTCGGGGAACATGAGTGAGAATAAACCGTTGTCTGCGGAAATTACGTATCGGTCTTGGTATTCAATAACAATATGTTCTCTTCCCTGAATTTTATAACTCGACACGCCATTTAAAAAAACTGTTCCAAAAGGAAAGTCATTCCAAACACTTCGAAATAAAAATGCTGCTTCCCCAATTTCTCCTGTTCCCACTTCGTGAGAAATATCGACCGGAATAATCGTCGGATTATTATTCAGCAACGCCGCTTTCACCAAAGAAACATAATGATCTTTGGTTCCGAGATCTGATATAAGCGCAACGATTGACATGGATAGTTTGGAGTAATAACAAATTTCATTGAAAATTAAAGCTGTTCAACAGCAATTTCCATTATTTTCGACACAATTAATTGTGCAAAAAATTGGCAGAAAAAGAGCTCTTCCTTCCTTCAATAGATCCTATTGAATTCTTCGGTCCGAACAATGTGAAATTCAAGTTCGTTCAATCGAAATTTCCTAAGTTGAAAATCATGTCCCGCGGCAATATGCTGAAGGCCGTTGGAAGCGACGACGAGCTTCAGCGTTTGGATGATTTCTTAACGCTTATTTTTTGGCACATAGATAAGTACCACAGCATAACGCTTCAGCAATTGGAGCGCATCGCATTGGGGGAAACGGATGCACCTGATATTCAAAAAGCGAATGGAGATGTTTTGGTTTTTGGTCCGGGTGGAAATAAAATCACAGCTCGAACGCCCAATCAAAAAATCATGGTCGAATTAATGTCGAAGAACGATATGCTCTTCGCCATTGGTCCTGCTGGTAGCGGAAAGACTTACACCGCTGTAGCACTTGCTGTGAAAGCCCTGAAGGACAAAGAAGTTCGACGCATTGTACTAACCCGTCCGGCAGTCGAAGCTGGAGAAAACTTAGGTTTCCTTCCCGGTGATTTGAAAGAGAAACTCGATCCGTATTTGCAACCGTTGTACGACGCGTTGATGGATATGATTCCTTACGATAAGTTAGCTGAGTACATGGAAAAGGGTGTAATTGAAATTGCACCTCTTGCGTTCATGCGCGGACGCACGCTTGACAAGGCGTTTGTAATTCTCGATGAGGCGCAAAACGCGACGGTGACTCAAATGAAGATGTTCCTTACGCGTATGGGAGCACAAGCGAAATTCGTGATCACTGGTGACTCAACGCAAATTGACTTACCTCGCAATCAGCCTAGCGGACTTATGCGCAGCGTAGAATTGCTTCGCGGTGTTGAAGGAATTGGAATTATAGAACTTACCGGCAGCGATGTTATTCGTCATCCGCTTGTAAAGAGAGTGATTTCTGCGTTTGAAAAAATGGAAGCGGAAGCTCAAATTAGAAAAGATCAATCCGCAAAGCGAACTGATTCGCCTGCGAATTGATCTTAAAAATTTTTACTTCTTAACGAATCGCACCTGCTTCAACCCCTTCCCATCATTGAACTCCATCAAATAGATTCCGCTTGCCCAATTTGAAACATTCAATTCAATGCGGCTTGCAGATTTCCCTGCGTGGATGATTCTTCCCACTTCGTCGCGAACGGTTAGGTTCAACATCGAATGAATTCCTTCCACAATAACCACATCAGAAGATGGATTCGGGAAGACGTGAATAGCATTCAATGCAGACTCACTAACACTTCCCACAATATCAATACTAATGACATCAACAAAGTCGGAGTTGATGAATGGATTTCCAACTAAATCAATTCCATTGGCAAGCGATACTGTTAAGTTCATGCTTGAAAACGGGGCGTCTAACGTTGTTAAGGTGTAGGTAAATCTGTACGTTGTTCCATCAATCCATGCCCCTCCAGTTTGTGTGAAGTAGTCTAGAATAAACGGATCTGCAAATGTCAAAACCGGTGCTGAAGAGGCTGTCATTGCCTCGCTGTAAACTACATCTATGTAAAAGTCTGAAGTCAATCCTTCATACAAGGTAGTCGAAGGAATAATCTGAACCACTGTCGGATTCTCGGTGTCGATCATAAACACATTCGATTCAACAACAACAGCCGCGTTGCCGTGAATGTCGTTTGCGCTAATGATTGGAGTTAACGCAGGGAACAACTCTTGTCCATCGTTTTCCAAATATTCAACAACGAATTCAGAAGCAGAATTCCAAGTTGAAGAAAGCAAGCTGATTGAGTTCAGCTCAGGATTTCCTTCAACAAATGTCACAACAGGGGTCTCAGAATTATTCACATCTTCGTCAAAAGTGAAAGTCAATTGGAAGGTTTGACCTGCCGTTGCATCTGTTAAAACAGCATTTGAAGAAACAACATTCACAGCAGGATTGCGAGTGTCTATGTTTAGCACATTCAACAGAGTGTCTTCAATTTGCAGGTTACCCGCTAAATCGCTTGCCGTTAAAGAATGTAAATTCACATTCGACCACTCTTCATTTAAATCCGAAACATTGAACACTGCGTGGTATGTGCTCGCGTTGAACCAATATCCAGAAGCAATATCTTGTGATAATCCAGCAGGTGTTTGATCGGTGAAAGATAAAATCGCTGGGAAGTTAGTATCCATGGTTTTGTTGAAGTACAATGTCACTTCAGTTGTTCCCACTGCAGCAGTTGCATCAGTCACCCAAATGTCTGACGCTACAGAAGCCGTAACTTCTGGACGAACCATGTCTACTTTCCAGTTACCACCCACATACGCTCTAGCGAAACATCCGTCAGTAGCTTTACCTCCAACCACTCGGAAATTAATTCCACTATACTGCTGAGTTGCTTGTGCAACGGTATACTCAACCACCAATGCAGAGTCGTTCAACCAAAACGCGTTTGTTTGTGAGAGAACGCCTAAAGCAATTAAATCTGTTGAAACAAAAGTAACAGCAGGAATAGCCGCAGGCGCCATGGCTCTGTTGAAATGAAAAATTGCACTTACCGTGTTTCCAATGTCTGAAGAGGAAATAATTGGATCTGAAAATGTAACATTTACAACGTGAGGAACAACCGCGTTGTTAATTGACTCTGCGTATTGAACAGCCTGAGGACCTAATTCAATTCCAATCTTTCTACCTGGAATATCATCGAACCCCGCGTGAATTCCGCCCCATATGCGCGAAAGCGAGCACTGATCTGCAGCGTCTCTATATGTCGCCCATTGAAGTGTAACATCCGTTGAAGGTCCTTCTTCAAAAACCAAGTACTGATTTT
>CAMDFE010000141.1 GCA_945897395.1 Chryseobacterium gleum
TCATGGGGCGGGGTTTCCGACCGGAAGGGACAGAATTATTTTTATTGGGGTTATAACCGTGCTTCATATCTAAGAAGCTACATTCATTTCAAGGGAGATGGATACGATTTCGAATTGAAAGAGGTG
Source organism: Chryseobacterium gleum (assembly GCA_945897395.1). Taxonomy (GTDB): domain Bacteria; phylum Bacteroidota; class Bacteroidia; order Flavobacteriales_D; family Sanyastnellaceae; genus CAIZGX01. Next base: position 127 of record CAMDFE010000141.1, read on the forward strand.
AGTGCAACTGACATGCCCGCGAAGTTTGATCCAAACGTTTACCTAAACATTAAGTATTTCAGCGTACCGCAATTCAATGTTCGCTTTGGACGATTCATTACCGATCAGTTTTCTGTTTCAGTGGGATGGGATCACATGAAATACAGACTCACGCCGACTCAATCCTGTATTTTAAATGGATACATAGACACGACGAAATACGCGGGTCAGCAATACACGGGAAATTTCAACAACCAACAAATTTTGTACACCACCAGCTTCATGGATTTTCATCACAGCAACGGATTCAATTTCATTCGTGCTGCCGCTGAATACCGCGCCCCCGTGTGGAAAGACAAAACCAATAAGTATGGCTTGTACATGTGGTGCTCAGGAAACTTAGGCATCTTCTTGCCTTGGACCGATTTCACTTTTTACGGCGAACGCCACTTGAATAGGCTTCACGTTGCAGGATGGGGCTGGAGCGCCTCTTCAGGACTTCGCCTTGAAGCAGGCAAACATTTCTTCGCCCAAGTTGGCGCGCAATTCGGACGTTCGTATCTCGGAGATATTATGTTGGAAGACGGTGACAAAAACGCCCGCGCTCAACAATCTATAACCTTCATGGAACGTTCATGGTCTATCGGAACATACTTTGGTTCTGGCAATAAAAAATCTCACAAGAAATAAATCGTCGAAGACCCTCGTTGCTTGCAACCCTCGTCCGCAGGACCCTCGCAACGCAAGTTGCCCTCGCAACGCAAGTTGCCCTCGCAACGCAAGTTGCCCTCGCGTAGCAATACGCCCTCGCAACGCAAGTTGCCCTCGCGTAGCAATACGCCCTCGTCCTTCGTACTAAATGTGAATCGCCCGCTTCGCCGTCGCATCCAACGCCGCTTCCTTGAAGCTCTCGGTGAATGTTGGGTGAGCGTGAGAGATGCGTCCAATGTCTTCCGCGCTTGCACGGAATTCCATGGCTACAACCGCTTCAGCAATCATGTCTGCGCAACGCGGACCAATCATGTGAACGCCTAGGATTTCATCGGTGTCTTTGTCTGCTAACACTTTCACCAATCCATCGGTGTCCATACTCGCACGCGCTCTTCCGCTGGCCTTGAATGGGAAGCTTCCTACTTTGTAGTTCTTGCCCATCTCTTTCAATTGTTCTTCGGTATATCCAACGCTTGCAACCTCTGGCCAAGTGTAAACCACACCAGGGATTAAGTTGTAATTGATGTGCGGTTTTTGTCCAGCAATAACTTCAGCCACAAACGTTCCTTCCTCTTCCGCTTTGTGCGCAAGCATAGCGCCTTTCACCACATCGCCGATTGCGTATATGTTCGGAACGTTTGATTGAAGGTGATCGTTCGTAACAATTCTTCCGCGCTCGTCTAACTGAACTCCCGCTTTGTCTAATCCTAAATTGTCGGTGTAAGGTTTTCTTCCAACCGAAACAAGAACGTAATCACCTTCAAGTGTAAGCTCTTCTCCTTTCGTGTTGTCTGCTTTCACCGTGACTGTTTTTCCTTTCGCTGATACTTCTTTCACTTTGTGTGAAAGGAAGAATTCGAAGCCAATAGCAGTCAATGATTTTTGAAGTTCTTTTCCCATTGTTTTATCCATGGTCGGGATAATGCCGTCCATGAATTCCACCACACTCACTTTCGAACCGAGACGCGCATAAACGCTGCCTAGTTCAAGTCCAATTACACCACCACCAATCACAATTAAGTGCTTTGGAACTTCTTCCAACTTCAATGCTTCGGTGCTTGTAATAACGCGTTTTTTATCTATTTGAATGAAAGGCAAGGTCGCCGGTTTTGATCCGGTTGCTATTATGAAATTCTTTCCGCTTACCTCTTCGTTTGTTCCGTCTGCTTTCGCAATGGAAAGAGCAGTTGAAGAAGTGAAAGTACCGTGTCCGTGAAGAACAGTCACTTTGTTTTTCTTCATCAAATAATCAATACCTTTTGTTGTTTGGTCTACCACGTCTTGCTTGCGCTTCACCATTTGTGTCAAGTTCACTTTCGGTTTTGAACCTAAATCAATACCATGTTCTTCGAACGTGTGAACCGCTTGGTGGTAGTGTTCGCTAGAGTCTAATAGGGCTTTTGAAGGAATACATCCTACGTTCAAACAAGTTCCTCCCAGTGTTGAATAACGCTCAACCAAGGCGGTTTTCATACCCAATTGCGCGCAACGAATAGCAGCAACGTATCCGCCTGGACCCGCGCCAACAACTACAACATCGAAATTTTCCATGGTGCAAAGATAAGCACGTCAATCGATGACCTCGCTTTCTTTTGCCTTTGATTTTTTGCGCTCTTTGAGATAGGCGCGAACAACGAATCCGTTCGTTACGACAATAAATCCGAGGATAATATATTCGAGGTAGTCTTTAATTCCCGGGAATTCTTCGCCTAAAAAATATCCCATTAGGGTAAGCGACGAGACCCAAGAAATAGCTCCAACCACGTTGAAGCCTAAAAATGATTTGAACGGGACATGAATAACACCAGCTAATATGGGCGCGAAGGTTCGTATGTAGGGAAGGAATTTCCCAAGTATGAGGGTCTTTCCTCCGTGTCTTTCGTAGAAGGTTCTCGTGGCGTCTACGTATTTCTTTTTGAAGAAGAATGAATCTTTTCGGTTGAAAATTGCCGGCCCCAATCGCCATCCGAAATAATAACCAAACATACATCCGCATAGCGAGGCTATAGACATATACAAAAGTAAATTGACGATGGGCGTATCTAGAAGTTGCGGTTGAGTGGAAGTGATAAGCCCGGTGAAAAACAACAACGAGTCTCCCGGAAGAAAGAAACCAATGATAATCCCGTTTTCAGCAAATAGAATAATGAGCACAAGCGCTAGTCCGCCAATGTGCAAAATTTGCTCAGGGTTGGTAATACTTTGAATGAAATCCCACATACTTCCGCAAATTAGGTTTTTCTTCCTTCAGAATCCGTATTGATAATCCGATTCTAACAACACGTATTCGTTAGGAAGTTTTTTTCGGGTATTCAACCCGAATCGTTTTGAAGTTTGCCGGATCGTATTTCACCGTTACCGCTGAGCCTACCGCATAAATTGGTTCTTTTTCGCAGCGGTCTTCAGTTCGGACACGAATCGTTTCACTTCCTTGCGGAGTGTATTCAATAACCGGATAGAAATATTTCTTACCCTTTTCGGTAGCGCTCATCCAATTGACAATTCTTCCTGGGGTCTTTTGACTTTTTAGTGCGAAGCGAACGGTGTCTTTGAATATGTAGACACCAATTCCAATCGATAGTAACACTAGAAAAGTATAGGGAATGAAATCTGGAATGCTGTCTATCATGATGAAGTTTACGTTACGCCTACAAATATAGTCTTCATAATTTTTACGGCTATGCAATTTATTCGCTTTACTTCGTTACGACATTTGCACTGTTGCTTTCAACATAAAAATTAGAAATGAATCCTGTAAAAATACTTTGGGCCGACGACGAGATAGAATTGCTTAAACCGCACATTCTTTACCTCGAACAAAAAGGCTATGTGCTGACTACCGTGAACAATGGCCGTTCTGCTATTGATTGGGTGAAAAAAGAGTTTTTCGACATCGTATTTTTAGACGAGAACATGCCTGGACTTAGCGGTTTGCAGGTGCTTCAAGACATGAAGGCAATTGACTCTTCTCTTCCCATTGTTATGATTACGAAGAGCGAAGAAGAGCACATTATGGAAGATGCCATCGGTTCGAAAATTTCCGATTACCTCATTAAACCCGTTAATCCTAATCAGATCTTATTGACCATTAAAAAGAATCTCGATGAAAAACGATTGGTGAGTGAAAAGACCACCAATGATTATCGTCAGGAATTTCGCGAGATAAGTATGCAGCTCGGTCAACGCATGAACGCCGAAGAATGGAAAAATTTCTTCAAGAAAATGACATTCTGGGCGCAAGAACTTCGCGGGTCGAACGACGAAGGGATGAATGAAATTTTCAAGACGCAAAGAAGAGAAGCCAATGAGCAATTCTCGAAATTCATAAAGCAGAATTACCTCGAATGGATGAAAGATTTTTCGAAGGCACCGTTGCTTACGAATTCTGTTTTTCGTCAGCGTGTTGCCCCGTTGGTTGCCTCCGCGAAGGCCGATGAATCTGTGTTTATGTTGGTCATAGACAACTTGCGTTACGATCAATGGAAGACCCTTATTCCACATATAAAACCTTTTTACAGAATTGAAGAGGAAGACTTATTCTTCAGCATTCTTCCTACAGCCACGCACTACGCGCGCAATGCCCTGTTCTCTGGATTAATGCCATCAGAAATGCAAAAGCTTTATCCGAATTGGTGGATGAGTGAAGAAGATGAAGGCGGAAAAAACATGCACGAAGAAGATTTCTTAGGCGCTCAGTTGAAGCGTTTGGGTCTCGATGTGAAGTGGTCATACAATAAGATTACGAATTACCATGCTGGAAAGAAATTAGCCGATTCATACACGAATTTGTTGAAGAACAACTTGAATGTGATCGTTTACAATTTCGTGGACATGCTTAGTCATGCCCGCACTGAAATGGATGTGATTAAGGAATTGGCAGATGACGAGCCGGCCTATTTGTCGTTAACTGAAAGTTGGTTCGAGCACAGTGCGCTGTTAGAAATGCTGAAGCATTTGTCTGAGAAGAAGTGCAAGGTTATTATTACAACGGATCACGGAACCGTTCGTGTTGAAAATCCGATTCGCATAGTTGGAGATCGAAATACCAATTCAAATTTGCGCTACAAAGCTGGAAGAAATTTAGATTACAATCCGAAAGATGTATTTGAAATTCGCAACCCAAGTGAGGCGCATTTGCCTAAGCAGAACATTAGCACCGCATACGTATTCGCAAC